>NZ_JAGTTT010000021.1:0-45291 GCF_018223505.1 Anaerostipes sp. Marseille-Q3525 | reverse complement strand
CCAAGTCTGGAAGGGATAAACGCTGAAGGCATCTAAGCGTGAAGCCCCCCTAAAGATAAGATTTCCCATACCGAAAGGTAGTAAGACCCCTTGAAGACGACGAGGTAGATAGGGCAGAGGTGGAAGTGTGGTAACGCATGGAGCTGACTGTTACTAATCGGTCGAGGCTTTAACCAAAGAAGGCTAGAGTGTAAAAGATGTGAATAGTTCTTGTATGTTGTTTTGAAGGTATATGATATAATAATGATAGACCTTATAATAATCCTCGATAGCTCAGTTGGTAGAGCACACGGCTGTTAACCGTGCTGTCGCTGGTTCGAGCCCGGCTCGGGGAGTTTCGTAGTATTTGAAATACTGCATGGACCGTGAAGCGGTCAAAGAATAAGGCTCCATGGTCAAGTGGTTAAGACACCGCCCTTTCACGGCGGTAACACGGGTTCAAATCCCGTTGGAGTCATCTTTTTTAATAAAGAGCATATAATTTTAATATGGCGTCGTAGCCAAGTGGTAAGGCATGGGACTGCAACTCCCTGATCACCAGTTCAAATCTGGTCGACGCCTTTTAGAAGCACTAATTTTAGTGTTTCTTTTGTAATTTAATATCGCGGGATGGAGCAGTCTGGTAGCTCGTCGGGCTCATAACCCGAAGGTCGTTGGTTCAAATCCGGCTCCCGCAACTCGATAAAGACTTTAGATGGTATCTAGAGTCTTTTTTATTTCATAGAAAATTTTGATGAAATCCCCTATGAAATAAAAAGCCCTTTGGGCAGGAGCGCACTACGTGAATAAAAAAGAAATAGTACAAAAAATTTCCACAAGAAAGAAAAATTTTATACTATTTCTTTTGCGTTTATCTACATTTAAACTAGAGAGACCAAATTAAAGTCTGTTTAACCGATTGATTTTCTTTTTAACATTTTCTTTTTCTTCAGCATTAAGCAAAGGTGAAACACATAAATACTTATTCTCATCCATATCGATAGGAACTGTAGAGATGATCAAGTCATATTGACGTAGATCTTCATCATGCAGTTTATGCAAAGAGATAATTTTTTTTACATCAATTTCAGAGAATTCACGTTCCAGACGACTTCGCAGCATCTTAGATGATCCAATACCAGTGGAACAGACAACTAAAACAGAAATAGAATGTTTGCTCAAAGAATCCATAGAGGCAATAAAGTAAATGACAATATAACCAATTTCATCTTCTGGGATTTTCACAGGCTGAAATACATTTCGAAAACATTGTTTCACAATCTCATACAGTTTTGGATTTGATTGATAAATATCTTCAAGCATTGGGTTCGCAACCGTAATACCGCTTTGAATCCGCTCCATAGCCATATTGATATGTAATAAAAGATTTTCTGCCAGATTCTTATCCTGACTAAAAGGAAATTGAAATTTTTCTTCAATTTCTTTGATCAGACAGCTGATATGATCAAGATTCTGAAACGCAGAAATTTGTTGACTGAGTTCATAATGGGTGCGTCCAACATATAGGTGGATCATCCAATGAAAATAGTCTTTTTCATTTTTGTAGATTTCAATATCAAAGTGCTGTTTTAATATTTTTATAATGTCCTGACGAAACTGTTCCTCATAATCTGTGTCAGATTCCTGGATTGTTAAAGATAAAATTTCATCTTGATCTTTAATATTGGAATGCCGCTTAATAAAAACAGTCATAAGCAGAAGAAATTCCTGAAGTTCTTTATCAGAAATATTTAGATGACGTTTACGGATCACTGGCTGCAGTTTCTCGTACAGTATTTTTAAATCTTCTTCGTAATGGAATGTTTTTAAAAGGTCAATAAAAGGATTTGGACGAAAATTGGTGTCTTTTAGCCAGTCGAAAAAAACGGCAGGAGTAATATTCTGAAGCAGAACATTTACAAATAAATGGCGTTTAGGAATTTCCATTCCAGTCAGCCTTACACCTTCGCTTTTCTTAGTCTCAAAGGTAACATTATGCCCCTGAAGTTTATCTTTCAGGGCATGGTAGTCATTGCGTACTGTCTGTGAAGAAGTATTCAGATCAATGGCAAGAGATTGTGTTTTAATGTAATCGTCCTCATTTAATAAGGACAAAAGAATGATATCAACACGTTCTTTGCTAGAGTAATTTTGTTCTGTTTTTACTTCTTCAAATGCGTTGTTAAGGCGTTTAATATTATAAAGTGATCCAAAGATCATAAAACCTTTTCCAGAAGAATTATCTAACGATAGATCATAAGATTCCATGATCTGCGTAACTTCTGGAATCTGGCGGTAAATAGTTCGCTCTGTAACATTTAACTTTTTGGCAAGAGCCGCTACAGTCAGAGGACCATTTGCATTCATTAAATTTTCAATAATTTCTTTTGAACGATCTGAGATAAGCATAACTCACCTTTTCTTTCTAAATGATTTCTCCCTGAATATCAGATTGAAGCTGGTCGATCAATTCGACAATCTGATCCAGAGGGATATGTTCAACCATAATTTTATTATAAAAATAAGTGACACGTTGGGCAAGAGGTTCTTCTCTTTTGATTTTACATACATTTTCCATTAAATTCAGTAAATCTTCATTTTCCATAAATGAAAGTGCGAGAGCGATTGCAAAAGATAAATATACAGGAGTGATATTTTCATTTTCACAACTTCTTGCTGCACCGACAAGGCGGTCAGAAGGTTGAAGCTTTCTGATTGGATCACGTGCAACTCTTGAGACGGTATCTTTTAAATAACAATTTTTAAAACGTTGTAATAAGTCATTGATATGTGCGTTTAAGTCATGAAATGGAATACGATATTTCTGTGTTAACATCATAGCGCTTTCCATCATACAGCCACGGACAATGTGTTGAATATAAATGTCTTGTGCAGCCTCATGAATATACGTTTTATTTTGTAATTTCCCTAAAAATGCAGTTGTTACATGTGCCATATTGTGGACATAAAGTTTACGTTCCAGATAATAATGAAAAGGCTCATAAGGAATAATTTTTGAGTATTCAGGGATTGAGCCTTTAAAAGCGGCTTTATCAACTGGAAGAAAATCATAAGGCTCCACGCGGACTGCCAGAGGATGTTCATTCGCAGGAATAAGATCGGGGTCTGCGGGCGGCACCATTCTTCCAATGGAAGTTTCAACAAGACCTATCGTCTGTTCAAATAAGGCATATTTATCTTCAGGCAGGGCAGCTAAAAGATATTGCCGTAGAAGTACATCTGCATCCATCAGGTTTTCACAGATTAGAATATCAAGAGTGTTGGAAGAGTCCTGATTCCAGCGTTTCATAAGACCTTGTGCAATGACCGGTGCTACTTTCTCAAGAACAGCAGCACCAAGGGCTGTCGCCATGATATCAGCATCTGCAATTTCATTACTGACAGCCTCAGGATCTTTTCCATCAATAGCACGGATATTCTTTATCCAGTGGACAGGTTGTTCCTGGTTCATAATAATCTGTGGATATGTTTTTTCTTGATTAATGAGCTGGATGACATCATCATTTACATCAATAAACACAACTTCATAGCCGATTTCTGAAAATAAGGCACCTATAAAGCCTCGGCCAATGCTTCCGGCACCATACATAACAGCTTTTTTCATGATTTCATTCCCTTTACATATTAATACTAAGATAGCGTCAAAGACTAAGGAAATAATATCCTTAGCCTTTGATGACAGTTTTCAGGGCAATTATAATTCGTTTTTTAATCTCTCAACCAGCTCGTCATATTCTGGAGCTTTTAAGTAATTTGAGATAGATAAATGTTGTTTGTTAGGCTGTGCAGCTTTCGCTGTTCCTGTTAATTCCACATGAGTGATAACAAGGTCAGCATCGTCAGGAATCTTAGAGATTGCTGTATTGATAACTTCAATTGGAAGATCAGCAGCTTTTACTTTTTTCTTTAACGCGGCAGCTGACATTGCGGAAGATCCCATTCCAGCATCACATGCAACGACGATTTTCTTAATGTTTTTGATATCAACACCGGCAACTCCAAGGCTGCTGTCATTTGTTACGGCTGCTGTTTCAGAAGATTCAGCGGAAGATCCCATAGCTTCTTTTGGAATTACAGATTCTCCAAGAGAAGTATCTCCACCTTTTGCTACCATACGTTTTACGAAAATAGAGTTTAATAAGAATGATACAACACATGATAAAACAACACTTAATAAAACTCCGAACATACAGTTCTTAGGTGACAGGGCGACAACTGAGAAGATACTACCTGGGGATGGAGTTGCAACAGTACCAACATTTAAGAAGGTAAGAGTTCCTGTTCCAACGATACCACCGGCGATCATACCAACGATTGTTAATGGGTTAGCGAGTACATATGGGAAGTAAACTTCATGGATACCACCGAAGAAGTGGATTAAGATCATTCCAGGTGCAGCTTCTTTCATTTCTCCTTTTCCGAAGAACCAGTAAGCTAATAATAATCCAAGACCAGCACCAGGGTTTGGTACTAAAAGGAATAATGCAGAATGTCCTAAAGTTTTTACCTGTTCATAACCAATTGGTCCGAAGATACCATGGTCTAATGCGTTATTTAAGAATAATACTTTGGCAGGTTCAACAAAGATTGCAGATAATGGTAATGCATTGTGAGCTACAATCCAGTTTACACCATTTGTTAATACAGTTGTTACAGTTTCCATAACTGGTCCGAATACTAACATAGCGAAACAGCAAAGGATCGCACCGATAATACCAAGTGAGAAGTTGTTGACGATCATTTCAAATCCTGAAGGGATTTTTCCATCAACAGCCTGATCAAATTTCTTGATGCAGACACCGGAAATAGGTCCTAAGATCATGGCAGCCAGGAACATTGGAGTTCCGTCAACGGCTACGATCGCACCCATGGTAACGAGGGCACCGATAACTCCACCGCGGTCACCACCAAACATCTTACCACCAGTATGTCCGATCAGAATTGGAAGCAAGTAATTTAAGATTGGTGTGATCAGTTTTGCCAGTTTGGCATTAGGTGTCCAGCCTGTTTCCAAAAAGAATGCAGTGATTAATCCGAATCCGATAAAAGCTCCGATATTTGGGATAACCATTCCAGCAAGAACGGAACCAAATTTCTGGAGTTTCTGTGAAATGCTAGTTTTCTCTTTCATTTTTACAACTCTCCTTCTTCAAAATAATGTTGATTGATCATATCAATGAATTCCTGTTTTGAAGAAGCATTTAAAAATTGATCGCATTTTTCCGGAGTTAGTAAAATATCAGTAATCTGCATCAGTTCCTGCAAAGGATCTTCCTCACGGCTTGCGATGCCGATTACCATAGTTATCATAGTGCCGTGATAAGGAACACCATTGGAAATCTTAAGAATACTGATTCCAGGGCTTATGACACAATCAAGGGTATCTTCTGTGCCATGGGGAATCATGACTCCAAAGCCAATGTGAGTGGAGTGTTCCTGTTCACGTCGTATCATTCCGTCAATGTACGGTGGTTTGATACATCCACATTGAACAAGGAGATCACCTGCTTTGCGGATAGCTTCTTCAATTGTAGTACATTCAAAATCCAGACAAATATGTTTCTGGAATTCATCGTTTAGAAGTTTGCTGGCCATGCGCCCTCCTTTTCTTTCTTGTTACACATAAACGTTTATTACGGTTATTATGATAACTCACGAGTTGTATGGAAATCAATGCACACTAATGTCATATTTTTCAGGATTTGTTGTGACATTATTTTGTTTGATTGCATTTCTTTTTTGGTTAATTGTTACAAAAAATAGAAGCATTATATAGAAAGCTTATTTACATTTTCCAGTTGAATTACGAACGATAAGTTCCGGCTCATATTCCATTCGCATAATGTAATGATGCTTTGAAGTGATGTTTTTCTGTGTATTTTTCTTATAAATGATATCGACAGCCTCTCGTCCTTTGGCGAGTGAAGCATGCTCAATAGTTGTCAAAGAGATCTGCGGCATGGCGGATAAAGCAATGTTATCAAAACCGCAAACAGAGAAATCGTTTGGAATGCGGTATCCATGATCAGAGATTGCAGCCATGATCCCAAAAGCTGTCATATCATTATTTCCAACAAAGGCAGTACAGTCTGTATGTTCATCTAAAACCTGGGAAGCCATATCATATCCATTCTGATATTCAGAGTTATCTGCGGAGTATCTTCCATAGGCAGCGATCGTTGGAGATTTAACTTCGATCAGTTCTGGATCTAATCCGTGATCTTTATAACAGGAACGAAGTCCGGCAAGTCTGTGAATACGGCCGATCTCCTTTGGACGGATAGGTGCAGACACATAAGTAATCCGTTTATGACCGAGTGAGATCAGATGCTCGGCGATGATATATCCTGGCTTTTTACTGTCAAGTTCAACCGCATCAAAACGACAAGAGTCAGGTTTGTCTCCGATTGAAACGACAGGAACCTGTTTCGATAAAGCATTTGCCAGAGTGATCTTTGTTGGTGGATATAGAGAAATAACTCCGGCAAGTTCAAATCCGGAGAGGAGATTCAGATATAACTCTTCCTGTGAAACATCTCTTAAGGTATTAACCGTAAATACAGTATAACCATACTCACGTGCCCGTTCCGTGATAGAATGAATGATCATGGAATAATACCCATTAGAAAGCAGAGGACAGATGACAATGATACTCTTTGATAAAGCCTGTTCTTTCTTTTTAACGCCAGCAACCGGTTTCTTATAACCAAGATCCTTTGCACCCTGTCTTACTTTATCAATTGTCTCTTTTGAAAATGAAACATGCGGTTTATTACTTAAGATCATAGAGACTGTGGACTGTGATACACCAGTGTATTCAGCAATATCTCTAGTTGTGACTTTGTTGCGTTTTCCCATAATATTACCCTCTTTCGTGTATAACATAGCTTAAAAATAAATCAAAAAATTATTTTGATTAATTCAAATTACTAATCATAATGTTTTACTGATTACTAATATTATACATTTGATTAATAGGAAAAACAAGAGAACACGTTGTTTGAGAAAAATTATCTTGTTTTCATAAAAAAACAAGCCTGTTAATCAAATTAAATGATTAATAAGAAAATGCTAAAAACCGCGTAAAATGGGCGTTTTGAGCGTTTGACAGGCTGAAAATATTGTGGTTAGATAGAGTCAGAAAGCAACAAACGCAAGTGAAAAACAGGAGGGAATAACAGTGTATGATGTAGCAATTATCGGTGCAGGAATCACAGGCTGCTCTATCGCATACGAACTTGGAAAATATAATGTGAAAGCTGTAATCATTGAAAAGGAAAATGATGTTTCTGTAGGAACAACAAAAGCAAACAGCGCGATCATCCATGGAGGATATGATCCAAAGCCTGGAACAAAAATGGCAGAGTACAATGTGAAAGGAAATGTCTACACAAAAGAATTATGTGAGAAACTGGATGTACCTTATAAACAGATTGGAGCATTGGTAGTTGCATTCAGTGAAGAAGAAAAGAAAACACTGGAAGAATTAAAACAGCGAGGCATTACAAACGGAGTTCCAGATATGGAAATCTGGGACAGAGAAAAACTTTTAAAAGAAGAACCAAACATTTCAGAGAAAGCCGTTGCTGCTTTAAGTTCTCCAAATGTAGGAATCGTAAGTCCATGGGAATTAGCACTGGCACTTGCAGAAACAGCCGTATTAAATGGAGTTGAAGTAAAACTTAATACAGAAGTTTCAGGAATCAAAAAAGAAAATGATACATATAAGATTGAAACAAACAACGGAGTGATCGAAGCAAAATACATTTGCAACGCAGCAGGTGTTTTCGCAGATAAAGTCAATGAGATGTGCAATGAAAAGACATTTGAGATCACACCAAACAAAGGAGAGTATTACCTGATGGATAAGAGCCAGGGAAATCTGGTCAGTCACGTAATCTTCCAATGTCCAAATGAAAATGGAAAAGGAGTTTTAGTTGCTCCAACCGTTCATGGTAACCTGATCGTTGGTCCTGATTCACAGCCAAGTGCAGGGGATGATGTTTCTACAACAAAACAGGGACTTGATTTTGTAAGAAACACAGCATTAAAATCCGTACCTGGAATTAATTTCAGAGAATCTATCAGAAACTTCGCAGGAGTCAGGGCAAGAACAACAGATCATGACTTCCAGATTTACGAAGATAAGAATAACAAAGGATTTATCAATATTGCAGGAATGCAGTCCCCAGGATTATCATCTGCATGTGCGATCGCACCAGATATCGTAAAAATGCTTAAAGATTCAGGACTTACATTAAAAGCAAAAGATAAAATTGTTGATGAAAGACATATCGATCGTTTCAAACATTTAAGTCATGAAGACAGAGCAAAATTAGTGGAGAAGAATCCAGCATTCGGAAAGATCATCTGCCGTTGTGAAACGATCACAGAAGGTGAGATCATTAATGCAGTGCATCGTCCAATTCCAGCAACATCTATTGATGCAGTTAAAAGAAGATGTAACGCGGGTATGGGAAGGTGTCAGGGTGGTTTCTGCGGACCAAGAGTTCAGGAGATCATTGCAAGAGAGTTAAATAAACCATTAGCAGATATTCCACAGGATCGTTTGGGAACAAACATTATCACAGGAGAAACAAAAGATGGAGGTGCCAAATAATGAAGTATGATGTAATCGTTGTAGGCGGAGGACCAGCAGGTCTGGCAGCAGCAGTGGAAGCGAATAAAAATGGTGCCGAGAAAGTTCTGGTTGTAGAACGTGATCAGGAACTTGGTGGAATCTTAAATCAGTGTATTCATAATGGATTTGGACTTCACTATTTTAAAGAAGAATTAACAGGACCTGAATATGCAGGAAAATTCATCGATATGTTAAATGAAACAAATATCGAAGTCATGCTTGATACCATGGTTCTTGATGTAGATGAAACAGAGAAATGTGTTCATGCCATGAATAAGAAAAATGGATATATGAAACTGGAAGGAAAATCCATTATTTTAAACATGGGATGCCGTGAGAGAACAAGAGGAGCTATCGCAATTCCTGGAGATCGTCCAGCTGGAGTATTTACAGCGGGTGCGGCACAGAGATATGTTAATATCGAAGGATATATGGTAGGTAAGAGAGTATTGATCTTAGGATCAGGAGATATTGGACTGATCATGGCAAGACGTATGAGTTTGGAAGGAGCAAAAGTTGTTGGATGCGTAGAACTTTGCCCATATTCTAACGGTTTAAATCGTAATATCGTACAGTGCTTAAATGATTATGATATTCCACTTTATTTATCACATACGATCACAGATATTCAGGGGGATAAACGAGTTGAAAAAGTTATCGTATCTAAAGTCGATGAAAAGAATCAGCCAATCCCTGGAACAGAGATGGAATTTGACGTAGATACTGTATTATTATCTGTTGGATTGATCCCAGAAAATGAGTTAACAAGATCAGCAGGAATTACCATGGATCCGGCAACAAGCGGACCAGTTGTATATGAAAACATGGAAACATCAGCAGAAGGAATCTTTGCAAGTGGAAATGTTGTTCATGTTCATGATTTAGTAGACTTCGTTACAGCAGAAAGCCAGAAAGCAGGTAAGAGTGCTGCGGAATATGTAAAAAACGGAGAAACAAAAGATCAGACATGTATCGACATTAAAAATGGAGATGGGGTCAACGGAATCGTACCTCAGAAAGTACGTCCATCTAATGTAGACAAGAAAATCGAAGTTATGTTCCGTGCAAGAAATGTATTTACAGATGTAGCGATCAAAGTAAAATCAAATGGTAAAGAACTTGCTTCTTTTAAGAGAGCACATATGGCACCGGGAGAAATGGAAAAGATCGCAATTCCAAAGGCATTTTTAGATAAAGTAGAAAATGGTGAGATTACAGTATCTGTAGAAAAGGTAGGTGCATAAAGATGACAGATTTAATTTGTATCGTATGTCCAAAAGGATGTCATTTAAAAGTTGATGAAGAAAATGGATATAAAGTAACTGGAAACGGATGCCCAAGAGGAGCCGCTTACGGAGAAAAAGAATTAGTTAATCCAACACGAGTGATCACTTCTACAGTCAGAGTTGAAGCAAAAACTGCAAGAAGAGTTCCAGTAAAAACTGCAAGTGATATTCCAAAAGGAAAGATCTATGACATCATGAAAGAGTTAGATAAAGTAACACTGAAAGCTCCCGTAGCGATCGGAGATGTTGTGATCCCTAACGTACTGGGACTTGGAGTTGATGTTGTAGCATGTAAAAAAGTAGCAGAATAAATAAGTATATAATAAGAAGAAAGATATTTTAGGAGGATAAGAAATGAGCGTTATTACATTTGTTTGTGCAGGTCAGATGAACTCTGCAATCACATTCCCAGCATTTGAAAATGGACATGAGGTACGTCTGGTAGGGTCACCTTTAGACAGAGATATCATTGATGGATTAAAGAAAGATAATTTCCATATCACATTAAAGAGAACTCTTCATGATGGAATCAAATATTATCAGATTGAAGAATTAGAAGAAGCATTAGAAGGTGCAGACCTGATCTTAGGAGGAGTCAGCAGTTTTGGACTTGACTGGTTCTGTGATGAAATCCTTCCAGTATTACCAGAAGATGTCCCTTTATTAACAGTTACAAAAGGTATGGTAGATTTAGAAGATGGAACTTTAGTTCCTTACCCACATATCTTTGAACAGAGACAGCCAGAAGGAAAACATATTAACTTTAATGCCATCGGTGGACCATGCACAAGTTATGAATTAGCAGATCACGATGACAGTCATGTAGCTTTCTGCGGAAAGGATATGGAAACATTAAAATTCATCAAATCTTTATTAGCAACAGATTACTATCATATCAGTCTTTCTACAGATGTTGTAGGTGTTGAGTGTGCCGTAGCTATGAAGAATGCGTATGCATTAGGTGTATCTTTAGCTGTAGGATTAGCAGAGAAAAGAGATGGAGAGATTGGAGCAGTTCATTATAACTCCCAGGCAGCATTGTTTGGACAGGGCGTCAAAGAAATGATCCATCTGTTAGAACTGATCCACGGAGGACCAGAAAATATCATTCACGGAGCTGGTGATTTATATGTAACAGTCTTTGGTGGAAGAACTCGTAAGATCGGTACATTATTAGGACGTGGATTGACATTTGATCAGGCAATGGAAGAGTTACAGGGTGTAACATTAGAGTCCATTGTAATTGCTACAAGAACAGCTCGTGCCGTTCGTAAACTGGCTGAAAGAGGCATTGTATCTTTAGATGATTTCCCATTATTAATGCATGTAGATGCGATCATCAATGAAGGAGCAGAAGTTAATATTCCTTGGGAAAAATTTACAACAGTCGTAGAATAAAAAAATACATTCCTAGATTCAAAAGGCTTTCTGATGGTTTGATATAGCACCATCAGAAGGTCTTTTGTCGTACTAAAAAGTATGGTTAAAAAGTCGCAAATCAATTCTTTTTCTGCTATGATAAGAGTTAGAAATATGTAGTTTCAGACAGGGTAAAATAATAGTAACAGGAGGTTTATGCAGATGAAAAAATATGTTATGGCATTAGATGGCGGAACAACGAGTAATCGTTGTATTTTATTTAATGAACAAGGTGTGATCTGCAGTGTGGCACAGAAGGAATTCACACAATATTTTCCACATCCAGGATGGGTGGAACATGATGCGGATGAAATATGGTCATCCATGCTGGGCGTTGCAGTGGAAGCTATGAGCAAGTTAAATATTACTGCTGAGCAGGTTGCAGCGATCGGTATTACAAACCAGAGAGAGACAACCATTGTATGGGATAAGAATACAGGGGAACCGGTGTATCATGCGATCGTATGGCAGTGCCGCAGAACCTCAGAATATTGTGACGAATTGAAAGCAAAGGGATTTACAGAGAAATTCAGACAGAAAACAGGTCTTATGATCGATGCTTACTTTAGTGGAACAAAAGTAAAATGGATTCTTGATAACATTCCGGGAGCGAGAGAAAAGGCAGAAGCAGGAGATCTTTTATTTGGAACGGTTGAGACTTGGCTGATCTGGAAACTTACAAAGGGACGTGTGCATGTTACAGATTATTCAAATGCTGCAAGAACTATGTTATTTAATATTAATACATTGGAATGGGATGATGAGATTTTAAAAGAATTAGATATCCCCAAATGTATGCTGCCACAGGCAAGACCATCCAGTGAAGTATATGGAATGAGTGATACATCTTATTTTGGCGGAGAGATTCCAATTGCAGGTGCAGCAGGTGACCAGCAGGCGGCGTTATTTGGACAGACCTGCTTTACACCTGGAGAGGCAAAAAATACTTATGGTACAGGTGCATTTCTTCTGATGAACACAGGAGAGAAACCAGTATTTTCAGAAAATGGACTGATCACAACGATTGCATGGGGATTAGATGGCAAGGTAAATTATGCGCTGGAAGGATCTATTTTCGTTGCAGGAGCAGCAATTCAGTGGCTGCGTGATGAGATGAAACTTGTGGATTCATCACCAGATTCTGAATATATGGCAACAAAAGTCAAAGATACAAACGGATGTTATGTAGTACCAGCATTTACAGGATTAGGTGCGCCATATTGGGATCAATATGCACGTGGAACAATCGTTGGAATCACAAGAGGTGTGAATAAATGTCATATTATCAGAGCAACACTGGAATCTTTAGCTTATCAGACAAATGATGTATTAAAAGCGATGGAAGCGGATAGTAAGATCAAATTAAGTACATTAAAAGTTGATGGTGGTGCAAGTGCCAATAACTTCTTAATGCAGTTCCAGTCCGATATTTTAAATACAAAAGTAAGAAGACCAAGATGCGTGGAAACAACAGCTATGGGAGCGGCTTATCTGGCTGGATTAGCAGTTGGATATTGGAAAGATAAAGAAGATGTTATCAAGAACTGGAATGTGGATCGAGAATTTGAACCAACAATGGAAGAAACAGAAAGAAATGACAAGATTTCAGGATGGAAAAAGGCTGTGAAGTGTTCATTTGGATGGGCAAAGGAATAAATAGGTGGTAAAATGTATTTGGAATGGGTGTTCTTTGAATGGGAGGACATCCATTTCATATGAAATAAAGGAGTGTTATTATCATGGAATACAGAAAATTTAATAATCAATATGTAATAAGAATTGACAAAGGCGAAGAAATCTGTGCAAAATTAAAAGAAGTTGCCCAAAAAGAAAATATCAAACTTGCCTACTTAACAGGAATCGGGGCAGCAGGCAAAGTAACAGCTGGTGTTTTTGACACAAAGGAGAAAGTATTCAAAGGTCACACATGGGAAGGTGATCTTGAGATCGTTTCTATCGGTGGAAATATCAATACAATGAATGGGGAAACCTATACACACTTCCATATCAGTGTTGCTGATGAGGCAGGCAATGTCTATGGAGGACACTTAACAGAAGCAGTGATCAGCGGAACTGGGGAACTTGTATTAACAGAAATCGATGGAGTGGTAGACCGCAAGTTTGATGAAGAGATTGGGTTGAATTTATTTGAATTTTAAGATAAAACGGAGGACAAAGATAACATGGAAATGATGACAGGAAGAACATTATTTCGAAATCACAAAGAATATGATCAGAAGGAAGTAGAAATCTGCGGATGGGTAAAAAGTAACCGTGGATCAAAGAAGTTTGGATTTTTGGTTATTAATGATGGTACTTTTTTTGAACCGATTCAGGTCGTATATGATCAGGAGATGGACAACTTTGATGTGATCAGTAAATTAAATGTTGGAACAGCCGTGATCGTAAATGGAACAGTGATCGTCACACCAGATGCGAAACAGCCATTTGAGATCCATGCTAAAAGTGTAGAAGTCGAGGGAGAATGTCCATCTGATTATCCACTACAAAAGAAACGTCACACCTTAGAGTATTTAAGATCAATTTCTCATTTAAGACCAAGAACGAATACATTTCAGGCAGTATTCAGAGTTCGTTCTCAGATTGCATATGCAATACATAAATTTTTCCAGGAGCGTGATTTTGTATACGTGCATACACCACTGATTACAGGTCAGGATTGTGAAGGTGCAGGAGAGATGTTCCAGGTAACAACGATGGATCTTAACAAGATTGCAGAAGAAGGAAAAGTTGATTATGAACAGGATTTCTTCAAGAAACCAGTCAGCCTAACAGTCAGCGGACAGCTTGCAGGAGAGACATTTGCACAGGCATTCCGTAATATTTATACTTTTGGACCAACCTTCAGAGCAGAAGATTCTAATACAACAAGACATGCAGCAGAATTCTGGATGATCGAGCCGGAGATTGCATTTGCAGATCTTGAAGATGATATGATCCTTGCAGAACAGATGATCAAATATATCATCAATTATGTAATGGAAAATGCACAGGAAGAATTACAGTTCTTCAATAAATTTGTAGATAAAGGCTTATTAGAACGCTTGAATCATGTGGTATCTTCTGATTTTGGAAGAGTTACTTATACAGAAGCAGTTAAATTATTAGAAGAACATAATGATGAATTTGAATACAAAGTATCTTGGGGAATCGATCTTCAGACAGAACATGAACGTTATCTGACAGAGAAGATTTTTAAGAGACCAGTGTTTGTCACAGACTATCCAAAAGAGATCAAAGCATTTTATATGAAGATGAATGAAGACAATAAGACTGTTGCAGCAATGGATCTTTTAGTACCAGGTATTGGAGAGATTATCGGTGGAAGCCAGAGAGAAGATGATCTTGTGAAACTTGAAGAGAGAATTGCAGAGTTAGGAATGAAACCAGAAGATTATGACTTCTATTTAGATCTCCGCAAATATGGTTCTACAAGACATGCTGGATTCGGACTTGGATTTGAGCGTATGGTTATGTATGCAACAGGAATCGCTAATATCAGAGATGTCATTCCATATCCAAGAACTGTAGGAAAATGTCAATATTAAGATAAATTTTGCATATACTATTACGAGAGCAATTTTTAGGAGGTAGTAGTATATGCATTCTATTTGGCAGGAACAGATTGATTTTCCAGTTTATCCGATTTTAAAACGAGATAAAAAGGCAGATATTTTATATGTAGGTGCAACCTTGGAACATGCGGTCGAAGCCCATTTTCGGAAAGAAGCTGGGAATGCGGTGATGATTATTGAAGAAAAAAGTATTGCAGATATGTCAGAGCTTGGTGGTATAGGAATTTTGAGGGCAACGAATATGAATGAATTTAAAGCTCTCTGCATTCTGAGAAATTACATTATAAAGCATCATATTCCGTGTGATCTGGAGATCATTTCAGAGACAAGTATTCAGGTGCATCCGATCAAATTATTTTTGTTTATGACGAAAGATGTTGAAGTATATGAACAGACAAAGATCACTGCAAGACAGGGAAAGCGTTTGGATATTGAAAGTGCTTATATTGATGCGGGACAAGTAATAGAAGATGACAGACCTCGTGAGAAAAGATATATTCATATATTTTCTGAGGCAGATTTCCCAGAGATTACAAAACCGGATATTCTGGAGATCAGAAAGTATAAAAATAATTATCTGGTATTGTCTTATCAGAGAGAATTAGAAGGAAGTCAGCGTTATTGGGAAATATAATTCATACATGTTGAAAAATTAGTGAAACGAAGGTTGTATTTTGTGCTACAATAGATGTCAAGAGAACATTTATACAGGAGGATAAGAAACTATGAGTATGATTGATGTAATTCGCAAAGAAATGATGACAGCGATGAAGAATAAGGACAAAGAGAGAAAAGAAAGTCTGTCTATGTTATTAAGTGCATTAAAAAACGCACAGATCGATAAAAGAGAAGATCTGACAGAAGCAGAGGAAAATACAATTATCGCAAAAGAGATCAAACAGACAAAAGAGACAATGGATACTTGTCCTGCAGATCGTACAGATATCATTGATGAATGCAAAGCAAGATTAGCAGTCTTAGAAGAGTTTGCACCAGAGCAGATGAGTGAAGAACAGATCGAAGCGGAGATCAATGCAGTTTTAGCTGAACTTGGAATTGATGCTCCAACAATGAAAGACAAAGGAAAAGTGATGAAGAACCTGATGCCAAGAGTGAAGGGAAAAGCTGATGGTAAACTTGTAAACCAGCTGGTAGGAGCTAAACTTTCATGAGAAATATACTAATTGTCGTTGATATGCAGAATGACTTCATTGATGGAAGCCTTGGAACCAAAGAAGCACAGGAAATTGTAACATCTGTTGCGGAAAAGATCCGTAATTTTGAAGGTGATATCTATGGAACACTTGATACACATGAGGAAGATTATCTTTCCACACAGGAAGGAAAGAATCTTCCAGTGAAACATTGCATTTGCGGAGAAGATGGATGGGCATTAAACAGCGAAGTTATGCAGGCAATCGCAGAGACAAAAGCGGAAGTTCACAATTTCTGTAGAAAGAATACGTTTGGTTCTATGGAACTGGCACAGATGTTGAAAGAAGCTTATGAAGGTCAGGAAGTGGAGATCGAACTGATCGGATTATGTACGGATATTTGTGTGATATCTAATGCAATGCTCATTAAGGCAGCACTGCCGGAAGTGAAGGTAAGTGTAGATGCTTCATGCTGTGCAGGAGTGACTCCGGAAAGTCATAGGAATGCTTTGGAAGCTATGAAGATGTGTCAGATTGGGATAGTATAATAGAATATAAATAAAAGAAAAAGACTGTCCGAACAACAGTATTTATGCTAAAATAAAAATCGTCTGTAATACGGTAATATGAATCGTATTATGGATGATTTTTATTTTACGAAATATTTGAACATAATGAAGAAAGGAAAAACATATGAATACATACTATGTAACAAGGATCGAAGAACCAGACTTTGGCTGTGAAGGTCGCCCAGAGGGTCAGGAAATTAAAGATAAAGTATTTTTAAAACAAGAAACAACAAAAGAAGAAATGATCATATATATGGAAGATAAATTATTATATGACAGAAACGTCGACGAAGGAACCAAAGTCATAATTGATGAGGATGGAAGATTACAGAAAGCAGAGGAGCAGTAATGAAGGACCTCACAAAAGGAAAAATTTCAACACTGATCTTAGGTTTTGCGATTCCAGTATTCTTAGGAAACTTATTACAGCTTACATACAGTCTTGCAGATACAAGAATTGTAGGTACTTTTCTTGGAGAACAGGCACTTGCGGCAGTTGGAGCCACAACAACGATCAGTAATCTTATTGTAGGATTTTTATTAGGATTGGCCAATGGATTTGCAATCATCACAGCACAGAAATTCGGTGCCGGGGATACAAAGAGAGTCAGGAAATCATTTGCAATCGCAATCATATTAGGTGCAGTTATTTCTATTGTTATGATCCTTGCAGGAACGATTTTTATTAATCCGATTTTGAATTTTTTAAATGTTCCGCAAAAGCTGTATGCAGCATCCAAACAATATATCATTATCATAATTGTCGGTCTGTGGGTCACAATGTTTTATGATATCCTGATGGCAGTTATGCGGGCAATTGGAGATACGATCACACCATTACTGATCCTGGCGATCTCTGTTGGATTGAATATCGTAGGAGATATTTTATTTGTAGCAGTATGGAAAACAGGAACATGGGGTGCGGCGGCAGCGACAGTACTTGCACAATTTATTGCATTGATCATTTGTTGTTTTTATATGATTCATAAGTATGAATTGTTACGCCTTAAGAAAGAAGATTTTGAGAATCTGGAGCCGCATATGATCAAAGGAATGTTAGGTTCAGGAATGTCCATGGGATTTATGAGTTCTCTTGTAAATATCGGATCACTGACATTACAGACTGCGATCAACAAACTTGGACAGGATATTATCGTGGCACATACAGCGGCACGAAAGATCACAGAAATCTATATGATTATGTTTATGGTATTTGGACAGACGATGGCAACATTCTGTGGACAGAATATGGGTGCTGGGAAGTTTGACAGGATCAAAGAAGGAATGAAATTAGCGATCATTTATACATGTGCATGGTCAACATTGGCAATGATCGCAAGTTATACCATTGGACCGCAGTTGGTTTATATGGTAACAGGAACTCATAAAGAAGCAGCTATTACAAATGCAACAAACTATCTGAAATTTGATACATTGTTTTATTATGTGACCTGTGTGATCAGTGTCTTAAGGAATGTCATGCAGGGAATGGGAGACCGTGTTACTCCATTGATCGTAGAGATCAGAAAAACACCATTATTTGAAAAATAAATCTATATAAAAACCCAAAAAGCGGAGAATCCATAAAGGATCTCCGCTTTCTACATACACATGACATTATTTTAATTGAACATTCCGTCCCACGGGAATATCCAGTTTTCTTTTTAAGGATTAAACAATACCCTGAGCTGTCATTGCATCTACGACTTTCTCGAATCCTGCAATGTTAGCACCAGCTACATAGTTTCCTTCCATTCCGTAACGTTTTGCAGCGTCATCTAAGTTGTGGAAAATGTTAACCATGATGTTCTGTAATTTTCCATCAACTTCTTCAAATGTCCAGCTTAATCTTTCGCTGTTCTGAGACATTTCAAGAGCAGATGTAGCAACTCCACCAGCGTTAGAAGCTTTACCAGGTGCGAATAAGATTCCGTTTTTCTGTAAGTATTCTGTAGCTTCTAATGTAGTAGGCATGTTAGCACCCTCTGCAACTGCGTAACATCCGTTTGCTACTAACTGTTTAGCATCTTCTAAGTGTAATTCGTTCTGAGTTGCACATGGAAGAGCAATGTCAACAGGAATAGACCAAACTCCTCTTCCTTCGTGATATTCAGCACTTGGACGAGCAGCAGCGTATTCTGTTAAACGAGCACGTTTTACTTCTTTTACTTCTTTTAATAATTCAACATCGATACCATCTTTGTCATAAATCCATCCTGTAGAGTCAGAAGCTGTAACAACTTTAGCACCTAACTGCTGAGCTTTTTCGATTGCGTAAATAGCAACATTACCAGCTCCAGAAACAGCAATTGTAGCACCTTTGATAGATTTACCATTACATTTTAACATTTCGTCTGTGAAGTAAAGAAGTCCGTATCCTGTAGCTTCTGTACGAGCTAAAGATCCACCATAAGATAAACCTTTACCTGTTAAAACTCCTTCATAAAGTCCACGGATTCTCTTATACTGACCGAACATATAACCGATCTCTCTTGCACCAGTTCCGATATCACCAGCAGGAACGTCAGTATCTGCTCCGATGTATTTGCAAAGTTCTGTCATGAAGCTCTGGCAGAATGCCATGATCTCACGATCAGATTTTCCTTTAGGATCGAAGTCAGAACCACCTTTACCACCACCGATTGGAAGTCCTGTTAAAGAGTTTTTGAAGATCTGTTCAAATCCTAAGAATTTGATGATTCCAAGGTTAACAGATGGGTGAAGTCTTAAACCACCTTTGTAAGGTCCGATCGCACTGTTGAACTGTACACGGTAACCTGTGTTAACATGAACCTGTCCTTTGTCGTCTACCCAAGGTACACGGAATTTGAACTGGCGTTCTGGGTTTACAAGACGTTCAAGAAGAGCATCTCTTCTGAAAGCTTCTTCGTTCGCTTCAACAACGACTCTTAATGATTCTAAAACTTCTTTAACAGCCTGATGGAATTCAGGTTCTGCTGGGTTCTGAGCAACTACCTGCTCGATCACTTCATCTACGTATGACATTTTGTTTCCTCCTTATAAGTCATAATGATATGTGTTTAAAACAGAGGGTATCTTATCGAAATGGGCGTTGGCACATCCCAAAAGATAAAATAAAAAGAGGCCGGAAAGCGCCTCTTCTTCTTAATGACGCCTTTGTCTTAGAATTATTATATAAGATATGATATAATATTTCAAGAAAATCAATACTCAGGAAGGAAATTAGTATGAAATCTGTGGCAATGGCCTATTATAATGGTGCAAAATATATAGATGAACAAATAAGATCAATTCTTGCCAATATGGAAGATACAGATGAACTTATTATTTCAGTGGATGATGCCAGCGATGGATCAGAAACAATACTACAAAATTGGGCCCAAAATGACCCAAGAATCCGCATAATCAAAGGACCGGGGAAGGGTGTTGTGAAAAACTTTGAGAATGCATTTAGACATTGTCGAGGGGATATTATTTTCTTATCCGATCAGGATGATGTCTGGGAAAAAAATAAAATGATAAAAATTCAGCAAGCATTTGAAGACCCTAAAGTGATGGCAGTTGTTCACGATGCTCAGATTGTAGATGAAAAACTTTCATCTTTAAATGAAACAACATTTGAATGGAGAGACAGCAAAGCGGGCTTTTGGAAGAACATGAAAAAGAATTCCTATATTGGATGTTGTATGGCAGTCAGAAGATCTGCATTAAAGAGGATTCTGCCAATTCCAGATAATATCTGGATTCATGATCAGTGGATCGGATTGCTTGCAGAACAGCTCGGGAAAGTGGTATTTATAGAAGAACCTCTGATTTATTATCGAAGACATGGGGGAAATGTTACTGAATTAACCCATGGTTCGATCACATCTATGATCAAAAAAAGATATCATATGATCATGGAAATCAACCGACGTGTAAAAGAATGGAGTAAACATGACAAACAAAATCAAAGACACATTGAAAAACCATAAGTATTTGTTACTCTCGTTTTTTCTGCCGCTTCTTATATTAGAAGGAATTGCGATTGCAGAGAAAATACAGCCATTTGGAAGCGGATCATTTCTGATCGTTGATGCTTTGCATCAATATCTTCCATTTTTTGCTGACTATCAGGAAAAATTAAAGCATATGGATTCTATGTTTTATTCATTTCATGCAGGATTAGGATATAACTTTTTAGGACTGTGGGCATATTATCTTGCAAGTCCATTAAATCTTGTGATCGCACTCGTGCCTAAATCAATGCTTACAATGGTATTAAGCCATTTATATGTATTAAAGATTGCACTTTGTTGTTTTACCGCGGCATTTTATTTTAGAAAACGTCGTGGAAAAGACGAGATTTCTATTGTTGCATTTGGAATGGCATATGGATTATGCAGTTATATGGTAGGATACAGCTGGAATATTATGTGGATGGAAGTTATGATGATGCTTCCACTTATTTTGTATGGTGTTGATAAATTGATCAAAGAACATGATGGAAGATTTTATTGCATTACACTATTTATTTCTCTATGGTGCAATTTTTATATGTCTTATATGACTTGTTTGTTTTTGATCTTATGGTATTTGCTTTATCCACATAAAAATATCAAAGAATTTTTTCTGAATGGATTAAGATTTGCAGGATATTCTCTGCTATCAGGGGCAATGGCAGCAATAGTGCTATTGCCGGCATACTTAGGAATTATGCAGACATCTTCAGCAAAACTGGATTTTCCAAAGCAATTGTGGTATGGAACATTTGGAAATATCTTTTCAAGACATTTTCTTGGAACAACACCACTTACGATGGCAGTAGATGACAGTAAGATTAATTTATACTGTGGAATTCTAACTTTATTAATGGCAGGATTTTATCTGGCTGTGAGGGAAATTTGTCTGATTGATAAGATTCGAAGACTACTATTACTAGTATTTTTATTTTTCAGTTTTAATATGCCGATTCTGGGATATATATGGCATGGATTCCATGATCAGTATGGAATTCCCAATCGTTATGCATTTTTGTATATCTTTGTATTACTTGCAATGGCGTATGAAGGATACTGTGTGCTGGCACGTGGACAAAGAAAGATTTCTATGGGGATTTATACGTCAGTCATTCTATTTGGAATATTGATTGAAATGGCAATTCAGACGGTAACAGTGAAAATAGAAATGAAAACAGTATATACGACATTGGCAGCGATCATTGTATATATGGTTTGTTTTGGATTGTATCAGAAAAAAGTATTGCGTAAAAAGATTTTTACAACATTGATCTGTTTTTTATTTATGATAGAAACTGTAGCAATGGCAGTCATGGGATTTCAGGAAAATGGAACTGTTGATACCGATGATTATTTTCAGGATACAAAATCTATTACAGAAGTTAAGAAACAATATCAAAAAGATGTTGAAACAAGGATGGAACTGATAAGTGGCAGAATGCTTGATGAAAGTATCTGGCATACCTTAAATGGAATGACACTATTTGGTTCAACGGCACAGGGGAATGTCGTTGATATGATGGATCAGCTAGGATTCTATACAGGTGTTAATGAATATTTGTATGAAGGTGCCACTCCATTTACGAATGATCTGTTCTCCATGAAATATCAGATCTTCCGTCCATATGACACGAAACGCACAGAGTTTAAATTAAAAGAAAGTATCGGAAATGTAACTGTATATAAGAATACAGATAAAACAGCGTTAGCATATGCAATGGATGATATGGTAAAAACATGGGATTATCAGGATTATAATCCGTTTTATGTACAAAACGATCTGGCAACGAGTGCATTTGATGTGGATGAATTATTCCATATGATCGAGACAGAGAAACCGAAATTAAATAACTGTAAGATAACGTCAGATAATGGTGATGGAGAATATGTTTTTGAAAATACATCAGCACAGCCGGATAACATGGTTTTTACAATAAAATCAAGTAAAGCAAGACAATTATATGTTCACTTCGACGGCAGTCAGGTAGAGAATACTGTGATCGAGAAAAATGGGGAACAGATACTGACAGGAAGGCTGGATTCCCAGATCATTTATCTTGGAAATGTTCAGAAAGGTGATGTAATCCGCATTAAGATGCAACTGAAACAAGATGATGTTATGTCCGGAGTGGTGAGATTGACCGCAGCGGAACTTGATGAGGAAGCAATGGAAAAACTTGCACAGAAAATGCAAGAAAATGCATGGAAACTTACGAATGCAAAAGGAAATCAGTTAAGTGGAACAATTGATGTACAAGAAGAGAAGATGTTATTTTTCTCCATTCCATATGATAAAGGATGGAATGTAAAGATTGATGGAAAAGCAGTAAAAACGAAAGCACTTGGAAAAGCATTTTTGACGGTAAAGGTGCCGGAAGGAAAGCATAAAATCACTTTAATCTATGTTTCACCAGGATTTAAGGAAGGCGCAATTTTAAGTATTGTAGGATTTGTTATCTTTTTGTTGCTTTTGTATTTATTTCGTAAGAAAAAAATAAGTAATATACAGCAAAATCTGACAGAAAATTATGGTACATTAATAAAGGAAATATTACCGCACGATATGGGTGGTAACGATAATAAGGAGGAATGATTATGAGAAAGATTTTTGGCAAGTTTCTTGCAGCAGGACTTTGTATTGCGATGGCATTATCATCAGTGACAGTCAAAGCAGATAGTGTGGATCAGAAATATCTGGCACTTGGAGCTGACTTGACAGCTTCCCAGAAGAAGAAAGTATTAGAACTTCTGAATCTGGATGACAATAGTGATTATAAGGTTATTACAGTAACAAATAAAGATGAACATGAATATTTAGACAGCTATCTGTCAAAGAGTGTGATCGGAACAAGAGCATTGTCCTCTGTCACTGTGGAACAGAAAGATGATGGAAATGGTGTGAATGTTACAACACAGAATATTTCTTATTGTACATCTGGAATGTATCGTAACGCCTTGATCACAGCAGGAATCAAGAATGCTGATGTAAAAGTAGCTGGACCATTTAAGATTTCTGGAACTGCAGCACTAGTTGGTGTTATGAAAGCTTATGAGGAAATGACAGGAAAGAAGATTTCTGAAAAGAGCAAGGATGCAGCGACAGATGAGCTGATCACAACAGGAGAAGTTGCAGAGAATATTGGTTCTGATGATGCAGAGAAATTGATCGCGGATGTAAAACAGAAAGTAGCAGAAGATAATCTTTCTTCTCCATCAGAGATCAAGCAGGCAATTGAAGAATCTGCGAATGATTTAAATATCAGTCTTTCTGATGCAGATAAAGAGAAAATTCAGAATCTGATGGATAAGATTTCTGATCTAGACCTGAATGTTTCACAGTTAAAAGAACAGGCAAAAGACTTATATGATAAATTAAATAATAGTGGAATTTTAGAAAAGATTGCAGCATTTTTCAGATCTGTTGTTAAATGGATTGGAAATTTGTTTGGAAACTAAATTAAAAGAATATCCCTCTTTACATAACATAAGATTATGTAGGGAGGGATTTTTTTTATGGGACAAAATGAAATATTATTTTATATTATGGCAGCTGGATGCATGGTTTGTCTGATGATAGGAATTGTGAAAAAACCTGCATATTTGTTGGTGCTTTTGGTTCGAGGAGCATTTTGTTCGTTGATCGTATATGGTATTTGTATTTTTTGTGCAAAAAAAGGAGTTGCAGCTCCTGTCAATTTAAATTTCCTTTCTATTGGAACAGGTGCATTGCTTGGTCTTCCTGGAATTGTTATTTTGTATGCGACAGCAGTGTTATTATTTCGTTAGGGGAGCGTTTAATGATTATTTGTAGGTGAAATTATATGTTTAAAATACAGAATTTTGTATTTTTTGTAAAAAAGTAGAAAAACTACTAGACAAATACTTGGAACGGATGTAAAATAATGGAACAAAAGAAAGGAGGAATCATGAAGATATGGATTCTATTATTTATAATCCTTGCAGTAATTTATGATTACAGAGACTTTCAGATCCCGAACTGGCTGAATGGAATAGGAGCTTGTATTACTTTGATTCTGGCTGGAATCTGCGGAATGAAGGTGATGGATATTACAGCAGGTGTGTTGATCGTATTTGCCAGCTGTGGATTATTATTTTATATTGGATGCCTTGGCGGTGGAGACGTGAAACTGCTTATGGTATGCGGAATTTCTATAGGGTGGGGAATGCCCCAGTTTCTAATTTTATCATTTATATGTAACGGTATTTATGCCGTAGGTTTCTTGTGGAAGAGGAAGAACTTCCATCTACGATTTATTCGATTATTTCAATATATAACACGATGTATAAAGAACAAAAGATTATTGGTATATGAGACAGGTGAACAAGATTCCATGCAAGGGGGAATCATACATTTTTCATTTGGAATTTTGGCAGCGTATATCATATATCTGTCAGGAGGTGTGGTATGAGAGATATTTCAATTGGTATCTATCATAAAGACTATCAGTATGGGAAACGATTGATGGAATATTTAAATCACCAGAAGGATTTTCCAATGACAGCATCTTTTATATCAGATGAAGATGCTTTTTTCAGACAGGAAGAAGAAGGAGATTTTGAATGTCTGGTTTTGGCAGAAGAGACAGATTATCATGGAAGCTCACCAGTGTGCAGGATCGGAGTTAATGATTCTATGGGTGGAATGTACTGTCAGAGCGGGAAAGAAATAGCGGCAGGGATCTATCACTGTTTAAATGTTAGTCCACAACTGGATGATGAAAAGATTTTTGGTGTTTATTCGCCTGTTCCAAGACCAGAAGTATCAACATTTGCGAGAGAGATGTCAGCTACGAATGGGTGGATTTATTTTGGAATGCAGCCATATGGACATTTTGAAGAAGATGAGAGTGGAGAGCTTTTGTTATTTTATATCAAAGAACATAAGGAAGATATTGTTGAATATTTCTTGAATCATCAGAAGGATCTTGGCGGCTGTATGGGATTTGCGGGAGCTGCATGTTATCTGGATTACAGGGAATTAACAATGCAGGATTATGAATGGTTCTTTGAGAAATTAAGACAAGCAGGGATAAAGATTATCTTTGATATTGGAATTGCATCACCTCCAGAACTGAGATTTTTTGGATTGTTTGACAGGATATTTCTTCCATTAATAAGAGAAGATCTGAATTCATTTGAATATCAACGATTTAAAAAGCAAATGAGAAAACATGGAATATGGACACAGACGAGCTGGGAAGAAGCAATGCTTGAAAGTTGGCAGAATAAGTGGAGAAGGGAGCAGTGGCCTTGAAAGAATTACTGAAGCAAAGAGTGATGGAAAGACTTAATTTTTCGCAAGAAATTTCAGATGATTATTTGAAAGAAGTGATACAGCAGGAGATTGTGAAAGTTTCAAAAGATTATCCGATGCTTTTATCTGATAAGATCCGTCTGAAGCAGGAAGTTTTTTATGCACTTCGCAAACTTGATATTCTACAGGATCTTTTGGAAGATGATACGATTACAGAGATTATGATTAATGGATCTGAAAATATTTTTATTGAGCAGTATGGAAAACTGCATCGGTATCCGGGACATTTTTCAGATGCAGAGAAGCTGTATCAGGTGATCCAGCAGGTGGCATCAGGAGCAAATCGTATGGTAAATGAGAAAAATCCGATTGTTGATGCGAGATTAGAAGATGGTTCAAGGGTAAATATTATTTTACCACCGATCTCTATTGACGGTGCCACGATGACAATCCGAAAGTTTGCCAAAGAACCGATGACACTTGAATGGCTATGTGAGAGAGAAGCATTTTCAGAAGAAATTGCACAATTTTTGAAAATACTTGTGAAGGCGAGATACAACATTTTTATATCGGGAGGGACAGGAAGTGGGAAGACAACATTATTAAATGGAATGTCTAACTGTATACCCAAAGGGGAACGAATCATAACCATTGAAGATTCTGCAGAATTAAAACTCAATGGTATTGAAAATCTGGTACGCCTTGAGATGAGAAATGCCAATGCAGCAGGTGAGAATAAAGTTGATATGAATGAGCTGATAAAAGCGGCCTTGCGTTCAAGACCTGATCGGATCATTGTTGGAGAAGTTCGTGCAGAAGAAGCATTGTCGATGTTAAATGCTATGAATACAGGACATGATGGAAGTATTTCAACAGGGCATGCAAACAGCAGTAAAGATATGTTGAAGCGAATCGAAACGATGGTTTTAATGGGAGTTGATATGCCAGTTGAAGCGATCAGGGGGCAGATGGCCTCAGCAATTGATGTGATCATTCATCTTGGAAGAAGCTATGATGGAAGTCGAAGATTACTGGAGATTTCAGAAATTACGGGAATGACAACAGGACAGATAGCGGTTCATCAATTGTTTGAACTTGATGATGAAGATCAGATGCAGATGAAGGGAGAACTGGTCAATAGAAGAAAATTAAAGGAGTATGGCCAATATGAAACATATCAGAAACTTATGGAGTATTTTAAAGCAAGAGATCAGCCTATGGAAGAATGAAAAAAAAGATCTGATCACGGGAATCCTTTATATTGGAATGATCACATGGCTGTTTTATAACCGTATCGTATGTATGATCTTCTTAAGTCCATTTCTGTTTTTATGGATGAGGCGGCAGAGAACAAGGCGAGAATATAAAAAGAAAGAAATTTTGCGGAAAGAATTTCGAGAAATGATGTTGTCGATCGGAAACAGTTTATCTGCAGGGTATTCGATTGAGAATTCATTAAAGACAGCAAAGAATGATCTTTTAATGTATCAGGAGAACAGTATGTTGGCAAAAGAACTTCATTTGTTGATAAATCATTTAAAAATAAATGAACCTGTGGACAAGTTGTTTCTTGATATGGCAGAACGAGTAGATTTAGAAGAATTATATCAGTTTGCACAGATTGTATCGATTGCCAAAAGAAGTGGTGGAAACCTGATTGAGATTACAACGAATACGATAGAACATTTAAGCCAGACAATTCAGATAAAAGAAGAAATTGAAACAATGACAGCGGCAAAGCAAATGGAAAAAAGGATCATGACGATGATGCCTTACTTTATTCTCTTCTATGTAAGGACAGCAAATCCTGGATATTTTGACATACTGTATAAAAGCTTTGCAGGAATGATCGTTGTAACGATTTCTTTGATTTGTCTGTGGATTGCAGATTCATGGGCAGAGAGGGTGATTGAAATTGAAGTTTAGATGGATCAGATATATAGCGGAAAGACTTCCAAAAGAAATAAGAGAAAGAAGAAAAACAGAGATTGAAGCGTGTTTTACAGGGACAAAGAAACAATTAGAAGAAAAAGTAATGGAAAGTCTGTATGAACAGGTAAAGATCGTTGTGGTAGCGACAGCAATTTTTCTTATGATACTCCTTCTGACAATAGTAATGTATTTGAGTCAGGATAGGAGAATTCTGATCACAAGAGATGAGACGGGAGGGGAAACTACAGAGAAACAGATTCGTATCAAAACAAAAAAGGACGATGATATTTACTCATTGACAATCCGGCCGAAAGGTTATACAAAAAGCCAGATCACAGATGCATTAGACAGAGGTGAAAAATACTTAAAAGAACACCTTGTGGCAAAAAATAAATCAATTAATGAAGTATCAAAACATCTGGAAATGCCATCGAAGATACAGGGTGAAAACATCACGGTGCAATGGCAGAGTGATGATCCGGCAGTTATCGATGAAGAAGGTAATGTATTTTCGAAAAATGTAAAAAAAGATTATATTGTAAATCTTAATGCCAGAATGGAATGTCAGGGAGAGGTACGAATCTTGAAGATACCAGTGTGTGTGGTTCCTGGAAATTCAGGAAAGAGAGTATCAGAGAAACAAAAGATTATTGCAGATCTTAAGAAATTGGAAGAAAAATATATTACAAAGGAGCAGTTTTATCTTCCAGATGTGATCCGGCAGGGAAGGCTTTTGCCTGCGGATAATGAAAGTCAGATTCCTGCAATATTATTTCTTGGAATTGCAGTAATTGTGTTTCTTTGGTACCACGAGAATGAAAAGTATAAGGAACAAAAGCTTCAGACCAGAGATCAGTCTGTACAGGAGTATCCTCAGATCATTACACAATTGATGTTGTTTCTTGGAACAGGAATGAGTGTGACATCTGCACTTGAAGCTGTGACTGCGGAGTATGAGAAAGAACAAATGAGAGGGAATAAAGGAAAGATTTTTGTATATGAACAGATGAAAAAAACATGCAGGGAGATTTCATTTGGAGTTCCTCAGACGAAAGCGTTTGCTGATATGGGACAAAAGATTGGGGTCCCTTCTTATCAGAAGCTTTCTGTTCTTCTTGTACAAAGTATTACAAGAGGATCCACAGATCTGTTTTTCAGATTAAAAGAAGAGGAAGAAGAAGCATTTTTTCAAAGAAAGGAACAGGCAAAAAGAAAAGGCGAAGAAGCGAGTACAAAACTTCTTGCTCCGATGATGATCATGTTGGTGGTCATATTAATATTACTGATGTTTCCAGCGTTGTCACAATTTTCATAAAATATGAGGGAGGCGGTACATATGAGAAATTTTTTTAGGCATTTTGCAAAAGATGAATCAGGAATGGGTGTTGTGGAAGTGATTTTGATCATTGTAGTTTTGATCGGTTTGGTTATCATCTTTCAGACACAGATCACAAAGGTAGTAAATAATATTTTCAAGACAATCACCTCCAAAACAGGAAAAATAAAATGATCAGGGATGAACGTGGCAGTATGAGTGCATTTTTGGCAATGTTGTTTCTTATATTTCTGCTTTTGATCAGTGTGTGCGCAGAGGGTATTTATATATATACAGCGAAGGGAAAAGCAATGGCTGTTTATATGTCTGGATTTTCTCATACAAAGGGAAATTACCAGAAGGAACTTGCAGATATGTATCATATTTATGCTATGGATCCAAGATACAAAAAGAAATTAGAAACTGATTTTGCTGATCGGATGAAAGAAAGTCTTGATAATTCCGAAGATTCATTTTTGTTTCAGACAGGAAATACAAAATTATCCGATGAAGTGAATCTGACAGCACAAAAGGGGGAAGTTTTAAAGTACCAGATCAGGCAGCAGATGAAGTATGAGATAGGAAGTGATCTTTTGAAGACGTGGACAAATAATATAAGGACAAGCACGGATCTTCAAAAGCAAATCACAGATATCAAAGGACAAATCAGTAAGGATGAAAAAGAAGCACAAAAGCAGCAGGAGGACAGAGAAAATACCAAGAAATCAGATAAAAAAGACAATGAACAAATAAAGCCATCTGCAAAAAAAGATCCAAGAAAAGGTTTTATGAAATTATTAAAAGAAGGATCCGTCTCATTAGTTATGGGAAAGAAAAAAGTATCAGATCTTCCAATTGATATTGTTTATGGCAAAAAGGATACAACAAAGCAGAAAATATGGGATTTTATGAATCGAAAAACGATGGAAAAAGAGATGGACAAGTTAAAAGAAACATCGTCAGCGGATTCATTTACAAGCGAATTACCGGTTATATTTTATGCACAAAAATATTTTCATTGTCTAACAGATACATCAAAAAAAGAAGGGACAAAATATGAGATAGAATATCTGATCGCTGGAAAAGATTCAGAAAAAGAAAATCTTGGGGCAGTGTTCTGGAAGGTGATCGCACTTAGATTTTTAACGAATGCAGCTTGTGTGTATCAAGACCCTGTAAAGGAGAAAGAAGCTACACTGCTTGCAGCTTCTGTTCTTGGCATTACTGGATTTCCACCAGTTGTTGCAGTTGTCAAGAATCTTCTGCTTATTGCATTAGCTTATGGAGAATCTGTAATTGATGTGAGGAATCTTGCAGAAGGTAAAAAGGTGCCGATCGTAAAAACTGTTTCAGACTGGCAATTGTCATTTTCAGGACTGGCAACATTAAATTGCAAACAGAAACCAGCAAAGCAGGGAATGAAATATGAAGATTATCTTTTATTGCTGTTGATCATGCAGAAAGATAAACGACAAAAATATTTTCGTATGATGGATATGATGGAACAAAATATAAAAAGAAAAGTTCCAGATTTTAAGATGGATCAGTGTATTTCATCTTATAAAATAACACAGAATCTAAAGCTTAAAAAATTGGGCTTTGGAGGCATGACTTTGCCATTTGCACCTTATACAGATTTAAAGTTATCACGTTTTACAACCTATTAAAATAAAAAGAAAGGGGGCAGAGAAAGATGTTCTCTTGTCAAAAACATTTCTCAAAAAATAAGTTGGTTCAAAATGATAAAAAAATTAATAATATAACAGATACAAAAAAATCCAAGAGAGCATCTTTCTCTGCCTCAAAGTTTTTCATGTTGAAATTATTTAGGTCAGAAGAAGGAGCAATGACATTGGAGGCGACTTTGATCGTACCAATTTTTTTGATCGTACTTATTATGCTGGCAAGTGCAGGTGAGATTTTTATGATCCATCAGCAGATTGCACATGGAGTCTGTGAAGCTGCAAAAAGAGCTGCGGTTAATGAATACCAGATTCGGCAGAAAAGAAATACTGGGGGAAATTTAACTGTTTTAAGTGCAAAAGAGACATTTCTGACATCGGTAAATCGTAGATTTTTAGATCGTTCAGCATTGATTGGTGGAAGTGCTGCAGCGGCAGCAGCTTGTAAGTTGACATTGACATCAAAGGGTGAATATATTGTGGCAGTCAAATATCATATTCGAAAAAAACTGCCATTTTTATCAACATATTCAGTAACATTTGAACAAAAAATCAGGCAGAAAGCTATGACGGGTTATGTACCGAAGGGAGATGAATTAAAAGAAGGGTTTGTTTATATTACGCCACACGAAGCTGTTTATCACAAAGATCTGTCCTGTACGCATCTGGCACTTGATATTTCAGTAGATGAAGATGTTTTAAAGTATCAGAATGGGCAGACACATTATAAGGCATGCAGCAAATGTATTCGTCATCAAAGCAGTAATGTCTCGTGTGTATATATTGCAAAAGAAGGTGAATCATATCATACAGACTTGTCATGCAGTGGTTTAAAACGAACCGTGAAACAAGTGGATTTAAGTACTTTAAAGGGGATGAAGCCATGTCAAAGATGCGGAAAACGGGGGGATACATGACAGTGGAAGTAAGTGCATTGATTCCCATTGTTCTTATGGTGTTATGGTTGTTTTTTAGTTATCTGTTTTATTTTATGAACTGTGGAATTACACAGGGAATTATGGAAGAAGCATTGCAGAAGGCAGCGGATATAAGAATTACAGGGGCTGATTATGATACAGGGAAAATATCTTATGCCAAGTTAAATCAGAACCTGATCATAGGTAATATCATTTCTTCCAATAAAAATGGCGATACAATGGCACAAAAAGAAATCAAGGAAAAGATTAGGCAACATTTGTTTATGGCTAAAGCTGGCTCAGTGAACGTTTCTACAACATCATTAAAAACATCAGTGAAAGTAAAGATGCAGTCAAATGTGATATCATTTCAATTTCTAAGTGGGTTTGGAATTCAATTATTTGAATATGAAGGAAGTTTGGCCGCATTGGGAGATTTTGAGATGGAGCAGATCAGGGGGTGGAATACAATTGAAGGAGCAATGGATTAGGGAAGGTTTTTCAAGTTATTATGTTGTGGATAAAGGACAAAAACTTACATATGAGAAAAATATTCTGCGCTGCCATACACTTAGATGTCTTCTACCATGTGAATTTAGGATGCAGGATGGTAAGGAATATTATTATTACGAGACGGGAATTTACACAACTTTAAGAGAAAGAATCAATATGCTTGATCCAAAGTTATTCTTTGCTTATCTGATAGAATCATTTGAAGAAACAGAATCATATCTTTTGAATCTGGATCATTTGAAATTGGAATTGGAACTGTTGTTTCTTGATAAAGAAGATCATCCAGTTCTTTGCTATCTTCCAGAATATGAAAAAAATATTTTAGAACAGCTTCGAAATTTTCTGGAGGAATGCATAGAAATCATTTCCACACAAGATAAGAGGAAAGTGAGATTTTATTATGAGTTTCATAGTTTTCTTGTGAAAGAGAAACCAAATATAGAACAGATGAAATCTTATTTGGAAATTCGGCCGAAAGAAAAAGTGGGAGAAAAACAGTCGAAGAAAGAAAATATGTTAGAAATAACAGAAAAAGAACAGAATAGAGAATTGGAAATTAATGAAGATCATGAAAAGAATTATAATTATGAGAGCAAAGAAAAAATCATAAGAAAAAGATTATGGAAAACTTTTTATGGAGTGATATGTGCAGGTGGTTTTAGTACAATGATCTACTGCATAATTCAGATTTTTAAATATGGATTTTATTATTTGTTTTTGGCAGGACTTCTTTGTTCAATTAGTGTGATGTGCCTTGGTGTGTATGGTTTTTATAAATTGTGGAAAAATGATCAAAATAACATTCGAAATGTGGATTCTTATGATGAAGCACAAGAGCATAAGACATTATTGGATGATCAAACAACATTATTAGCAGATGATGAGAAAACTGTTTTACTGCTGGAGCAGCCGATAGGAAGGCTTATTCCAAAGAATGATGAATTAACAGAAATAGTGATCAATGATAATGGATTTATTATAGGAAGTTGTATGGAAGGTACAGATTATCAGATTGAAGGTACAGGAATCAGCAGAAGGCATCTTAGATTTTATAAAGAAGGAAAAAATATCTGTTGTGAGGATCTTAATTCCACAAATGGAGTTAAAATAAATGGGAGAAAGATCAGTAAATGTGTGTTACATGAAGGTGATAGGATTAAAATAGGTTTAGAAGAGTTCCTTTTTAAAGAAGAATGACAGTATGATATAATAAATGATACATAAAACGGATATGGAGGAGATTATGTATCAGAAAATCATAGAGTTGTTAAGAATTCATGGATATCTGAGCCAGGATACAGAAAAAGGCCCTTGCTATGTAAAAAGCACAAAGAAAAGAAACAAATGTGTTTATGTGATGTTTGATAAAAATCCAGATGGAAGTGCGATATTAGAAGAAGATCTATATCAGATGGAAGATTGTGCAAAGCAAAATTTTGGTACAGACTGTGCCATATTATTGTTGGTGCTATCAGAAGAAGATGATCCTATGTTTATTGATCCGGATGACCAGTTTAAAGATCTGTTTAGACCATTAACAATGATTCTTTCGCAAAATCAAGCAGAACAAAGGGAAGATGTGACAAATGATTTTGAGAATATCAATGAGATAAAAAGATTTGTATGGAATTATAAAGCAACACTCGTAATATTTCTGCTGAATCTTGCAGGATTTGTTTTAACTGAGATTTATGGAAATAAGATTTATAACTTATATGCCTGTAATGCATATTGTGTAAGAAATCTACATGAATATTATAGGTTATTAATATCAAATTATCTGCATTTTGGATGGGAACATTTTTTTAATAACATGGTTGTGTTTTTGATTCTTGGAACATCTTTGGAGAAAGTGACAGGAAGTATTCGGTATGCAGTTTTATATACGGGGTCTGGCATTATCGGAAGTATTGTTTCCACAATATATTATAGTGTAATGGGACAGGATGTTTTGTCAGCAGGAGCATCTGGAGCAATTTTTGGATTGATCGGTGCACTAGCTGCAATACTTTTGTTCTGCAAAGATCAGAGAAAAAGATTTGATGGATTTGGAATATTTCTTATGATCGCAGGAAGTCTGTACCATGGATTTGAAAGTGGAACAACCGATAATGCGGCCCATATTGGAGGATGTATTGCCGGATTTATTTTGTCAATGCTTCTGTATGTGTCAAGTAGTTTAATTTCTGCTCATAGGCAGGGAAGATAAGAGTAAAAGTTGTTCCCTGATTAGGAGCAGAATCAATATGAATCTTGATATGAAGTTCATGCGCGATCTTACGAACAATAGAAAGTCCAATTCCATTTCCACCAGGCTGGAAGGAAACACCTCGGTAAAATGCACGAGACTGTTGTTCGGGAGTCATTCCGATTCCAGTATCAGACAAATTTAATACGATATGTCCCTGCTCTTTACTCAGGTGTACAGTAATATGAGGAGATCGGTTGATCTCCTCTTTTTGCTGAATTGCCTTAACAGCATTGGAGATTAAATTATGAAACAGCTGGAATAGCTTACTTTTTGCGCCATACACATAAAATGCAGTTCCAGGATCAGCCTGGATAAAAAAACGGATTCGTTCTTTATGAAGATAGTAAGACCAGGAAGAACGGAGTTCACTGATCAGATTGATCAGATCCAAAGGTTCGATTGTGGCAGAAGTCGTATCTTCAGGGGCAAGGAACTGATGAATGAAGTCAAATAAAGAAGAAAAATCATCTTTCATACGATTCCAGTGCTCATTTTGGGTAAGTATATCATTTGTTTTTTCAATATACTGAATCTGTCCATAGATAAGAGTCAGTGAATTGTTTATCTCATGTGAAAACGTAGAAAGTTCCTGTGAATTGTTCATTTTTGGCTCCTTTTGTAATTAAAATTTCCTCTTTTATTATCGGAAAAAACAAGAAACAGAGCAAGAAAAAACGTAGGAAAAAGTTCGATGGTTTCTGCTAAAAAACAATCATTGAAAAACAATAGATACTCATGGTAAAATATAATGAAGTATGACTATATGTCATATTTCAAAATAGAAAGGGGCATACGATATGTCTTACATGGCTTTATATAGAAAGTTCCGGCCGACACGCTTCAGTGAAGTCAAAGGCCAGGATCATATTGTAAAGACGCTTGAGAATCAGATGAGGACCGGGCGCATTGGTCATGCGTATCTGTTTTGTGGGACGAGAGGTACTGGTAAGACAACGGTAGCCAAGATTCTTGCGAAAGCAGTAAACTGTGAACATCCAGTCGATGGGGAACCATGCGGAGAATGTGAAGTGTGCAAAGCAATTGCAGAGGGAAGTTCCATGAATGTGATCGAGATTGATGCGGCATCAAACAATGGTGTCGATAATATCCGAGAAATCAAGGAACAGGTACAGTATTCACCGGCAACAGGAAAGTACAAAGTTTATATCATCGACGAGGTGCATATGTTGTCTATAGGGGCTTTTAATGCACTGCTAAAGACATTAGAAGAACCGCCAGAATATGTCATTTTTATTCTTGCGACAACCGAAGTTCACAAAATACCGATCACGATCTTATCCAGATGTCAGAGATATGATTTTCATCGTATCACAGCAGCAACGATCAAGAAACAGTTGAAAGATCTTATGGAGCAGGAACAAGTAGACACTGAAGATAAAGCATTGGAATATGTGGCAAGAATGGCAGATGGTTCCATGCGTGATGCATTGAGTCTTCTAGATCAGTGTATTGCATTTTATCTGGGTGAGAAACTGACATATGATAATGTTCTGGAAGTACTTGGTACTGTGGACATACAGGTCTACAGTGATTTGTTAGATATGATACTTTCACAGGATATTAACAGAGTGATGGATCTTCTGGAAGATGTAGCAAGACAGGGAAGAGAATGGTCACAGTTTATCACAGATTTTCTGTGGTATTTAAGAAATCTTCTATTAGTTGGACAGGGAAATGCGGCAGAAGAAGCATTGGAAGTATCAACAGACCAGCTAAAATTACTGCAAGAGAAAGCACAGCAGGTAGAGGAAAATACTTTGATCCGATATATCAGAATCTTATCTGAATTGTTAGAACGGATCCGTTATGCGACATCTAAGAGAGTTCTTGTGGAAGTTGAGATGATGAAGATGTGCAGACCTCAGATGGAAGCAGATACGAATAGTCTGGCGGACAGAGTGAGACAGTTGGAACAACAGTTAGAGAAACTGTTGCAGTCAGGAATTCCAGTTCAGCAAGCAGCACTAACAGGACAAAATCAAGCAGCAATGCAATCAGCAGAAGTAAAACCTGAACAAGACCCAGTCGAACAGTTAAATGAGAAGTTTCCACCAGCAAAAGTGGAAGAACTTATGGAGCTTGTTGATCACTGGAGAGATGTTAAACGCAATCTGTCACCACAGATGAAATATTGCTTACAGAGAGCAACATTATCAGTTAACGATGAAGGGACTGCATTAAGAGTGCTATTTCCAAAAGAAATGAACGTGGAAAGCGGTTATTTCTTAGAAGAACCAGAGCGTATCGAACGATTGAAACAGGAATTATCCAGACAATCTGGTAGAGACGTAGAATTGGAAGTCAGTGTGATGAACAAAGAGAATGACGACAGCGATATGATCAACTTAGACTGCATCCATATGGATGTAAAAATAGAAGACTAAAACTAAATTCATAAAAACAAATTTTTAGGAGGAAAGAATAATGGCAAAAAGAAGCGGTGGATTTCCAGGTATGGGTGGAAATATGAATCAGCTGATGAAACAGGCACAGAAGATGCAGAAACAGATGGAGGAAACAACAAAAGCGTTAGAAGAATCCACATATGAAGCAACAGCAGGTGGTGGAGTTGTAAAAGTTGTTGTATCCGGTAAAAAAGAAGTAGTTTCTGTACATTTAGAAGAAGAAGTTGTAGATCCAGATGACATTGAAATGTTAGAAGATCTGATCGTAGCTGCTACAAATGAAGCACTTCGTAAGATGGAAGAAGATTCCCAGGAGAAGATGGGGAAAGTCACTGGTGGATTAGGAGGAATGGGTGGAGGATTTCCATTCTAGATAGAGTGAGAGACTATGGATTATTACAGTAATCAGATCACGCAGCTAATCGAAGAACTCGGGAAACTCCCAGGAATCGGACCAAAATCCGCAGGTAGACTGGCGTTTCATATTATCAATATGCCACAAGATCAGGTAAAGAAATTATCAGACACGATCATTTCCGCAAAGACGAATGTACATTATTGTAAAGAGTGTTGTACATTGACGGACAATGAGATCTGTCCGATCTGTGCCAGTGACAAGCGCGATCACAGCACGATCATGGTCGTTGAGAATACGAGAGACCTGATGGCATATGAGAAGACAGGAAAATACGAAGGTGTTTACCATGTGCTTCACGGAGCAATTTCGCCAATGCTTGGAATCGGTCCGGACGATATCCGCCTGAAAGAACTGATGGCAAGATTACAGGGAGATGTCAAGGAATTGATCATTGCGACAAACTCCAGTCTGGAAGGTGAGACAACAGCAATGTATATCAGTAAGCTTGTTAAACCGACAGGAATCAAAGTTAGTAAGATCGCAAGTGGAGTTCCGGTTGGAGGCGATCTGGAATATATTGATGAAGTAACGTTACTTCGAGCATTAGAGGGACGTACTGAGATATAAAAAATAAAACAAAAAGAAAGAACCGACTAGCTAGGTCGGTTCTTTCTTTTAAAACAATAAGGAGAGGATTTTCATCCTCAAGAGGGGTAGGATTTGAAAGTATTAACTACTTTACGATTTTTATTATCACATAAAAATGTGTCTAAATTGTGAACAAATCACACATTTTTTGTAAAAATGGAATAATATGACTATAGGTCTTTTCTTGAAAAAGCATAGTAAATGGGATAAAATACATCTAAACAGAGTAAAATGTAAACTCTCAGGATAAGAACACACAGAAAGGAAGATATATAATATGAAGAAAGAAGATTGTATTTTTTGTAAGATTGCAAGTGGAGAGATTCCATCTAACACAATTTATGAAAACTCAGAATTTAAAGTGATCATGGATATTGCGCCAGCATCTAAAGGACATGTATTGATCATTCCAAAAGAACATTTCAAAGATATTTATGAGATCGATGCAATCACAGCAGGAAAATTATTTCAGTTAGCAACAGTTGTTGCAAGAGCATTAAAAGAAGTACTTCACTGCGATGGATTAAATGTATTACAGAACAATGGACTGATCGCAGGCCAGACAGTATATCATTTCCATATGCACTTAATTCCAAGATACGAAGATGATGATGTAACGATCGGATGGAAAGAACATTCCACAGAAGATATTGATATGGAGCAGTTAAGACAGGATATTAAAAAGGCACTTTAGGAGAAAAAGTATGGCAAAAACTTCATGGAAACCTGGAAATATGATCTATCCGCTTCCAGCAGTTATGGTAACTTGCAGAGATAAAGGGCAGGATAATATCATTACGATCGCATGGACAGGAACGATCTGCACGAATCCGCCGATGACATACATTTCTGTTCGTCCAGAGAGACATTCTTATGAAATGATCAAAAATAGCGGCGAATTTGTCATTAACCTGACAACAAAACAGCTGACAAGAGCAACAGACTTTTGTGGAGTACGTTCAGGAAGAGATATTGATAAATTTAAAGAAGCAAGACTGACAAAAGAAGAAGCACAAGTTGTTGATGCACCAGTTATTGCAGAAAGCCCAGTAAATATTGAATGCAAAGTAGAGAAGATCGTACCGCTCGGTTCACATCATATGTTTATGGCGAAAGTTGTAAATATCATGGTAGACGATGACTATATGGAAGATAATGGACGTTTTGCATTAGAAAAAACGAATCCATTGATCTATTCTCATGGTGGATATTATGAAACAGGAAAGAAATTAGGAACCTTTGGCTACTCAGTAAGAAAGAAAAAGAAAAGGAAAAAACCAAATGGCAGAAAAAAATAATAACTACATATTGATTGGAATGCCGGGTTCTGGAAAGAGTACGATCGGAGTACTTTTAGCCAAAGCCCTTGGTTATGATTTTGTGGATACAGACCTCGTGATTCAGCAAAAAGGCGGAGGTTTATTAAAAGAAATCATTGCAAGAATTGGAAATGACGGATTTAAACAGTTAGAAGAAGACGTAAATGCTTCAATTGATGTCGATAAATCAGTAATTGCACCAGGAGGAAGTGCTGTTTACAGCGATAAGGCCATGAAACATTTTAAAGAAATCGGAACTGTGATCTATTTAAAATTGAATTATCAGACAGTAAAACGTCGTCTTGGAAATCTCAAAGCAAGAGGTGTTGTGTTGGAAGAAGGGCAGACCTTGCATGATTTATACTGCGAAAGAATCCCTTATTATGAGAAGTATGCAGACATCACAGTGGAACTGGATAAATTATCCATCGGAGACTCTTTAGAAAAAGTGTTGGAAAACCTCTAATAGTATGATATAATATAATCTGTATGATTTTAAATAATTACCGAAAGATAGAAATTAGGTTTAATAATATAGATAGAGATAATTGAGGTGTATCATGGAACAGTATATCATTAAAGGTGGTAACCCGTTAGTAGGAGAAGTAGTAATTGGCGGTGCGAAGAATGCAGCACTGCCTGTTTTAGCTGCGGCAGTAATGACAGATGGAAAATGTATGATAGATAATATGCCAGATGTAAGAGATATTAACGTATTACTTCAGGCAATGCAGGAAATTGGAGCAGATATAGATAGAACAGGAAAACACGAAGTAACGATCAGCGGAAAAGGAATTCATCCAGAGTGTGATGTAGACAATGAATTTATCCGTAAGATCAGAGCTTCTTACTATTTAATTGGTGCTTTACTTGGTAAATACAAGAGAGCAAGAGTTGCACTTCCAGGTGGATGTGAGATCGGAAGCCGTCCGATCGACCAGCATATTAAAGGATTTAAGATGCTTGGAGCAGAGATTGAGATTGAGAATGGTATGATCAGTGCAACCGCAAAAGAATTAAGAGGAGCCCATATTTATATGGACGTTGTCTCTGTAGGAGCGACAATCAATGTTATGATGGCTGCTTCTCTTGCAAAAGGAAATACGATCATCGAGAATGCGGCAAAAGAACCGCATGTCGTTGATGTAGCGAACTTCTTAAACAGTATGGGAGCGAAGATCCGTGGAGCAGGAACAGATGTGATCCGTATCAAAGGTGTGGAAAGATTCGGAGATTGCCAGTATTCCATCATTCCAGACCAGATCGAAGCAGGAACATTTATGACAGCAGCAGTTGCAACTAAGGGTGATATTATGATCAAGAATGTCATTCCAAAGCATTTAGAAGCAATTTCTGCAAAATTAATTGAGATTGGAGCTGAAGTAGTAGAATTCGACGATGCTGTCCGTGTATCAGCAACAAAACGTCTGGAATCTACAAATATTAAGACATTACCATATCCTGGATTTCCAACAGATATGCAGCCACAGATGGCGGTAACACTTGCCTTATCTAATGGAACAAGTGTGATCTCAGAAAGTATTTTTGAGAACCGTTTCCGTTATGTGGATGAGTTGACAAAGATGGGAGCAACCATTCAGGTTGATGGAAGAACTGCTATTATCAGCGGAGTTGAAGGATTTACAGGAGCTGACGTACACGCTCCAGACTTAAGAGCAGGAGCTGCTCTTGTTATTGCAGGATTATCTGCAAAAGGATTTACAACAGTCAGCGATATTGGATATATTTATCGTGGATACGAACAGTTTGAACAGAAGCTAACACAGCTTGGAGGAGAAATCCAGCTGGTCAATAGTGAAAAAGAAGTAGCAAAATTTAAGTTAAAGATAGGATAAAAGGAGAATTGCCTGAATGAGACAATACCTGAAAAACGAAGTGTTCAAAGTATCCAAGTGGGTAGAATTATTTATATCAGCTATTATTATGATCGCGGTCATTGGTGGAACGATTTATCTGGTAAAAGATGTGGTACAACTGATGATGAATTACCCAACATCCAGAGATATTTACAAATTTGTCGGTGTTGCATTTAACCTCGTCATTTGTATTGAGTTTGTAAAGATGCTTTGTAAACATACACCAGATACATTAGTAGAAGTTATGATGTTTGCGATCGCAAGGCAGATGATCGTGGAACATACGAGTCCACAGCAGAATCTTCTTGTAGTTTTAGCAATTGCAATCTTATTTGCGATCAAGAAATTCCTTTTTGGAAAATATGATGATATAGATAAGACTGTATTTCCACCAAGTCAGAAGATTTCAAGTATCAATGAGCTGGTTCATGTGGAGATACCTAAAGAATCGCAGGATCAGACATTGGGAGAGCTTCTTGAGAAACAAATTGGAACTGAGAGTGGAACTTTTCAGGTAGGTCAGTGTTATTTCTTTGAAGGTGGTGCGCTTCGCGTAGCTAAGATAAAGAATGGTAAGGTAACACAGATCGAAGTCATCCGGAGTAAGAACGCACCGGTTGTATTAAAAAGGTAAAAAAAGGCCCGGAGTCCTTCGGGTCTTTTCATAGCATTTTATAGATATAAGCGATTTATTATAAGAAAGGATAAAAGAATGGATAAAGTATTATTCACATCAGAGTCCGTGACAGAAGGACATCCAGACAAAGTCTGTGACCAGATTTCCGATGCGATCTTAGATGCGCTGTTAGAGCAGGATCCAATGAGCCGTGTTGCATGTGAAACTTGTACAACAACGGGAATTGTTATGGTCATGGGAGAGATTTCTACAAAAGCATATGTAGATATCCAGAAAATCGTCCGTGATACAGTCCGTGAGATCGGATATACAAGAGGAAAATACGGATTCGACGCTGATACATGTGGTGTTATCACAACAATCGATGAACAGTCAAGTGATATTGCTATGGGTGTAGACAAGGCATTAGAAGCAAAAGAAAACAACATGACAGATGAAGAGATCGACGCAATTGGAGCCGGAGATCAGGGAATGATGTTTGGATTTGCTACAAATGAAACAGAAGAATATATGCCATACCCAATCTCTCTTGCACATAAACTTGCAAGACAGTTAACAAAAGTAAGAAAAGATGGAACACTGTCTTATTTAAGACCAGATGGTAAAACACAGGTAACTGTAGAGTATGATGATGGTAAACCAAGCCGTCTTGATGCAGTTGTATTATCTACACAGCATGATCCTGATATCACACAGGAACAGATTCATGAAGATATCAAACGTGAAGTCTTCGATAAGATTCTTCCAGCAGACATGGTGGATGATGAAACAAAATTTTTCATTAACCCAACAGGAAGATTTGTAATCGGTGGACCACACGGAGATGCAGGATTAACAGGAAGAAAGATCATCGTAGATACATATGGTGGATATGCACGCCATGGTGGCGGGGCTTTCTCTGGAAAGGACTGCACAAAGGTAGACCGTTCTGCAGCTTACGCAGCACGTTATGTAGCGAAGAACATCGTAGCAGCAGGCTTAGCTGATAAATGTGAGATTCAGTTATCTTATGCGATCGGTGTAGCAGAGCCAACATCCATCATGGTTGATACATTTGGAACAGGAAAGAAATCTAATCAGGAATTAGTAGACCTGATCCGTAAACATTTCGATCTTCGTCCAGCTGGAATTATCAAGATGTTAGATTTAAGAAGACCAATCTACAAACAGACAGCAGCTTATGGACATTTCGGAAGAAATGACCTTGATCTTCCATGGGAGAGATTAGACAAAGTTGATCTGTTAAAAGGTGAATAAAACGAAGCATATCATTTAGGCAACTCAGGAGGAAAACGAGTGAAAAATGAATTAGTGATCGTCATCGATTTTGGTGGTCAGTATAATCAGTTAGTTGCACGCCGCGTACGTGAGTGCAATGTATACTGCGAGATTTATTCTTACAAGATCGGTATCGACAAAATCAAAGAAATGAATCCAAAGGGAATCATCTTAACAGGTGGACCAAACAGCTGTTACGAACCAGATTCTCCAACGTACAGCAAGGAATTATTTGAACTTGGAATTCCAGTGTTAGGATTATGCTACGGAGCGCAGCTGATGCAGCACGTCCTTAGAGGAAAAGTAGAGAAAGCTGAAGTAAGCGAATATGGTAAAACAGAAGTCCTGATCGACAAGAAAGATTCCAAATTATTTGAAAATGTATCAGAAAAAACAATCTGTTGGATGAGCCATACAGATTATATTTCACAGGTTGCTCCAGGATTTGAGATTTCTGCCCACACAGCAGACTGCCCAGTTGCAACAGCTGAGAATGCAGACAAATCCTTATATGCAATCCAGTTCCATCCAGAAGTACTTCACACAGTCGAAGGAAAGACAATGCTTTCTAACTTCGTATTAGGAGTCTGCGGATGTGCGGGTGACTGGAAGATGGATGCTTTCGTAGAAAGCACGATCAAAGAGATCCGTGAGAAAGTTGGAGATGGAAAAGTATTACTTGCCTTATCAGGAGGAGTAGACTCATCCGTAGCAGCCGGGTTATTATCAAGAGCCATCGGAAAACAATTAACATGTGTATTTGTTGACCACGGATTATTAAGAAAAGACGAAGGTGACGAAGTCGAAGGTGTATTTGGAGAAAATGGACAGTTCAACTTAAACTTCATCCGTGTCAATGCACAGCAGAGATACTATGACAAATTAAAAGGAGTCACAGAACCAGAAGCAAAACGTAAGATCATCGGAGAAGAATTCATCCGAATCTTCGAAGAAGAAGCGAAGAAGATTGGTGCAGTAGACTTCTTAGCACAGGGGACAATCTACCCAGACGTAGTAGAAAGTGGATTAGGTGGAGAATCAGCAGTCATCAAATCCCACCACAACGTAGGAGGACTGCCAGACTTCGTGGATTTCAAAGAAATCATCGAACCATTACGTGACCTGTTCAAAGACGAAGTAAGACAGGCAGGATTACAGTTAGGAATTCCAGAAAAACTTGTATTCCGCCAACCATTCCCAGGACCAGGACTAGGAATTAGAATTATCGGAGAAGTCACAGAAGAAAAAGTAAAAATCGTCCAGGACGCAGACGCAATCTACAGAGAAGAAATTGCCAAAGCAGGATTAGATAAAGAAATCAACCAGTACTTCGCAGCACTGACAAATATGCGAAGCGTTGGAGTAATGGGAGATTTCAGAACATATGACTATGCAGTAGCATTAAGAGCAGTAAAAACAATTGACTTCATGACAGCAGAAGCATCAGAGATTCCTTATGAAGTATTGAATAAGGTAATGAACAGGATTATTAATGAGGTTAAGGGAGTTAATAGAGTAATGTACGATTTAACTTCTAAACCACCTGGAACTATTGAGTTTGAATAGGGACGCTTAGTTTGGAGGTGCCAGAAAACCCAGGAATTATGCGGGTTTGCAGGCTATGCATTTAGAAGATGTTGCCTTTTGCAACACTTTTGCAACACCTTCATTGAAAAAGAAATTTGCAACAGATGAAATAGTGTCGAACGGTTTGCAGATAAAATAATATTTTTATATTAAGGCTTTTACCCGTTGGGGTGGAAGCCTTTTTGCATGTTTGAGATGTTTTCTATTTTAATATATCATTAAAACCAAAATAAGAAAGTGTGAGGTTGATGTTATGAGAGAACAGAAATACCATGTTTACCTAACAGCCGATGAACAGAGCAGAGTCATTCAGTCACTTATTCGACTGAAAAATGAACTTATCGAACAAGGCAGATATACTGACGATAATCCTTGATATATTCTTTTTCATGTAATACACCTTCTAGTCAAACAGGAATTTATTTATTTTCATCTTCATCACATTATCTCCTATCCTTGCAAGTAAGCGATGAGAACTGCGAATATTGAAACTTTTCATATTATTATAAATGCTAATATAAGAATGTACAGAAATGATCATTTAAAAATGTACAAAATCACATTATAATAAATTCTCTACGGAGGAATTTATTATGATATATACACCAAAGATTACTAGTGACATTCAGAT
>NZ_JAGTTT010000020.1:0-49258 GCF_018223505.1 Anaerostipes sp. Marseille-Q3525 | reverse complement strand
GATTATTTTGTTTGTTCATCTAAAATTCGTTTGATATGAATTAATAAATATAATTGTTCATCAATTGTTAATTTATAGTTATATTGCTTTTTAATATATTCTGCAATTTTTTTTACTCCTGAAAAAGCATTTTTATTCTGTTCTACCATCACTTTATAAATTTCTTGCATCGTATCTTCATATTCCATATGGTCAAAGACTCTTGCCGCAAAAAACTTTAAATGTGTTAAAAATCTCTCATACGAAATAGATTCTTCATTTAAATCTATCTTAAAATGAATCCTTACAATCTGTAAGACTGTATTGATCAACTCTGTAATCTGATTCACATCGATTATATTCTGTGCATTTAATTCTGCAGACACGATATGCATTGCAATAAATGCAGCTTCATCATCTCCCAAATCCTCTCCTGTCTGTTCTTTAATCCATTCAATCGCATGCATACCAACCTGATATTCCTTTGGATAAAACTTACGAATATCGATTTTCATCATATTCTTTAATGCGATTCCTTCTCGATAACGAGCGACTGCTGAATTGATATGATCCGTCAGTGTCACATATAAGGAATCTCTTATTTCTAATTTTTCTTTTTTTGCCTCTTTTACTACACGATCCGCAATTCCAAGGTATTCTTCCGAAATCTCTTTTACTACTTCCTGTAGTCTCTTGCTTTCTTCTTTATTCTCTAGATGATATGTCTTATCTACCAGAGACTGATCAATATTTTCACCTTTTCTTTTTTTAAATCCAATTCCTGGACCTGTCATGATCAATTCCCTTCCTTGTGAATCTACACTGACAACAGCATTTGTATTCAGAACTCTGATTATTTTCACGTTCATCCTCTCCTCTAATTTTATCTAAGTTTTTCATCATTTTTTGTATCATAGGGGATTCCATCGGAATTTCCTATAACATAAAAAAGACTGCTTAAGACATACTTCTCTTCCTATGTCATAAACAGTCTTGCTTACCATTACGTAATAACAAACTTACTGTCATTATAATATCAAGTAACTTTTTATTTGTCCATTGTTTTTTCTATTTTCGTCATTTATTCCAATTTCACAAACTTTTTTTGTGCATTATGACGAATGTTTCTCGGGAGTTTGACAGTTGAATAAATTAAAAACACTTTGCAGGCTTTATAAATCCTGCAGGATTTTGATTACAGTGAGTTCATCTTCTGTTCTGATGCCAGACTCGAAAGTTCCAACAATCGTCGATTTAACACGCTGGGAAACCGGGCATATATCATTACCCATTCTTTGAAAAAAATGAAGAAAGAAGAAGAATCGTATCAAAGCACATTTTATTTTTTGTATACAATACACAGGGTCATTATTCCTATTGCATCTTTCCGTTCGCTTGTTGATCATTATGCAATTTCCATAACAACAAAAAAGAACATTCCACAAAATATCTCATTTATGAAATGTTCTTTTTTATTTTTAATTCTAATCCGCAATCTTATCGATCGCATTTGTCACAGCATCTATGTTTTTGTGACCATCTAACATCTTTTGTTTATAATCTGGTTCTTCCTGCTTCTCTTCTTTCACACTGATCTCCCAGAATGGTCCCCCTGCATTAGCACCTTCTTTGCCTTGTCGGATTACTTTCTTAAGCGACCACGTCTCAGCTGTTCTGGCTCTGCTTCCTACATCGGCAATCTTTACTTTATCTTTGCCGACCATTCTTGTTAATACAACAAAATGTCCATTCTTTGTGAAATCTCCAGGCCCCATCAGTGCCACGACTGGATGTCCTGCTCTTAATGCTTTCTCTACAGCATCTTTATCCATTCCGAGACCTTTACACTGCATTCCGTATAATTTGGATAATCCTGGAACTACGCTGTGAGAACATCCCTGTCCTGTGTAATACCATCCATGTTTATATGCCTGTTTGCACATCTTTGGAACATCAGCTTTCTTTCCAGTTAAAGAACTGTAGCATACAGCAACTGCGGTTGGTCCGCATCCTGCTGCCTGAATCGTACTTCCGCCGATCTTCTTCCCCGGATAATCTGCCTGATTATAATAAACAACTTTTAATTGCTTGTTCTCTGTCTGCTCTGCAGCCATAACCCCTGCTGTCTGTGTCATCATCATTGCTGCGATTCCCATCGTTGCGATCACTCTGCCAGTCATCTTGTTCAATCTCATAGTACCCTCCAGATAACTTCTGCTTTTGACATAATACATCAGTTATTGATTATAACAGAGGGATATTTGTTAATCAAGTGTTTCAGATGTTAATTTTTTATTAAATATTCTTTATATTTTTATTTGTCTTTAAAAAACTATACGAAAAACTTTCTCTTTTCTAATTAGTCCTATCTCTTTTTTCCTGCTTTCTCCTCCTCGATGATCTTCTGAAATTCTTTCACATCCTTAGCGATCTCACCGCTTAATAACAGCATACAGATCAAGTTTGGAATTGCCATCAACGCATTAGCAATATCTGAGAAATTCCATACAAGTTCTAGTGTCTGCGTTGCTCCCACATATGCTACCAGTGAAAATATAATTCGATAGATCATATTAAATTTATGAGTTCCCATCAAATACTCAAATGCTTTTTCTCCATGATACTCCCATCCAAGGATCGTTGAAAATGCAAATAATACAATTCCGATCGTTACTAAATATGCTCCAACCTTTCCAAGAACTGTTGAAAATGCTGCAATTGTTAATGCTGATCCTATGTACATCTCACCTGTAGCCGGATCGATCTGTCCAAGCATTCCAGAACTTGCGATCGCAAGACCTGTGATCGTACAGACAACGATCGTATCCCAGAAAGTTCCTGTCATATTAATATATGCCTGACGGACTGGATGATCTGTTGTCGCTGCTACCGCTGTGATCGCTGCAGATCCCATTCCTGCCTCATTTGAAAAACATCCTCTGGCAACTCCATAACGTGCTGCATTCATCATAGATGCTACGATATTTCCACAAAGAGCACCGCCAACTGCTTTGACACTGAATGCCATATGGAAGATCATGGAAAGTCCTGCTGGAAGATTGCTGATGTTTCCTAAGATCACGATAATTCCTGCGATGATATAGAAAATTGCCATTACAGGGACTACGATAGATGATACTTTGGATATCGATTTGATTCCTCCGATAATGATCATTAAAGCTAATACTGTGATCACAGCTCCCACAACCCCTTGTGAGATACCAAATGTCTCATGAACTGCTGTAGAGATTGAGTTTCCCTGCGTCATATTTCCGATTCCAAACGATGCGATCACTGCAAATAATGCAAAAAGCCATCCAAGTACTGCTCCTAGTTTTTTATTTTTGATCGCTTTCTTCATTGTGTACATTGGACCACCAGACATTTCGCCTCGCTCATTGACTTCTCTGTATTTGATCGCTAACATACATTCTGAAAACTTAGAAGATAATCCAAAACAAGCTGAAATCCACATCCAGACCAATGCTCCTGCACCGCCGGAAACCATCGCTGTTGCTACTCCTACGATATTTCCAGTACCAATCGTTGCCGCCAAAGCTGTTGTTAATGCCGAAAATGGAGATACATCTCCTTTCCCTCTGCTTTTTGTTCTGGATTCCTTGCTTAATGTCTTTTTAATTGCCCAAGGAAGATTTCTCCAAGTCAAAAAGTTACAGCGAATCGTCAAAAGGATTCCTGTTCCTACAAGAAGAACTAGCATCACTGGTCCCCATACGAAAGCATCTACATCAGATATGATCTTACTTAACATATTTATCGCTCCTCTCTGATCTGTTTTTTTATTTTAAATGCAAAAAGGAGCAACGAAAATTCGTTGCTCCTTCAACTTATGAATTCAGTATACGCATATATGACGATTCTGTCAATATTTTATTCTAAAGTCATACCAATGCTCTTCCGATCATCTCACCTTGTTTGATCTTTGTCTCACACTGATTCTTTGTGCGTTCTAATAATTCTTCTCTAATCTCCACTCTATCCTTCTCGAATAATAAAATGATCGTTGATCCACCAAACTGGAAATATCCTTTTTCAATCCCACGTTTCATAGATCCTGCACCATCGTGATTGACAATCTTTCCTACCATCAATGCGCCGACTTCCATCTGGAGTGCATCCCCAAAATGCTTTGTCTTCATCATTGTGTATTCTCTGGTATTCTCTTTATAGATCTTTACATGATCATTAGCAATTGGATTGACCGTATGATAAACTCCTTCTATCCTGTGATTCTCGCTCTTGATCCCATCATCGAAATAACAGTATCTGTGATAATCATCAACCGTTAAACGCAAGATCACTGCATATCCATCTTGAAAATGTCTTGCGATCTTTCGATTTCTGATCAATGAATCCAAAGTGTATCTTGTATTCTTTACAACAAATGATGTATTTTCTTCAATCGGATAAACACTCACTTTACAGTCACATGGACTTCCTAAGATATTTTTGTCTTCCGGAAATGGACGTTTTCCTTCTTTGATCTTTCTTGAGAAGAATTCATTGTATGACTTATAATTCTTTTCCTCATATTCACTCATATCAATGTGATTATTCTTAATAAATCCCTTGATCAGACATTTAGAAATGGGAGAACTTAAGAAAGCTCCCCCTAATTTGGATACCCAAGGTCTGGTCAATATCTTTAAACTAGATCGTCCTGCCATAGTTGTATACATCCAGTTTAACAGACGATCCTGCCCATTCTCTTCTTCATAAATATTCCCATCTCTATCGGCATATCTCATCTACAATTCTCCTATCATCTTACAGTAAGAACATCTTTACTGCGATCAATGCTCCAATAACTACAAATGCAAGCATACATTTCTTATCTGGTTTAAAGACTTTAAAATCAAATACAAATAAGAAAGCAATCACTGCTAACATTGCAACATATATGTATGGAAATTCTTCTGGAAAGAATCTTCGAAGCTGATATACGATCGGAATGATCAGTGCAACCGATGTAATTGGCAGTCCCTGATAATGTTTTCTTCTGGAACTGCTGTGTGCCTGACGCTGTTCTTCTGTAACATTAAAATATGCCAGACGAATAACTCCGCCTAAAACATAACACATATAAATGATCCTTGCATACCATTGGTCCATTCCAAGGCAGTAACCGATCACAACCGGATACACTCCAAAACAGACAAGATCACATAAAGAATCAATCTCGATTCCAAACTTCTTGGCGTCTTCGCTTCTCTTGATCATCTTTGCGATCGTTCCATCATACATATCTGTTAATCCTGAGATCATCAAACATAAAATTGCGATCTTAAAGTTTCCATTGAATGCCTGTGACATTCCAAATACTGCACTGACAACTCCTAAATATGTCAGTATTACAGATGCATTATAAAATCCTATCATACCTTTTTCCCTCTATTCTTTACGCTTTATCGTAACATGTGCGACTCCTGTCATCACTGCACTGATCAATACCAGTGCATAATAACTGATTCCTCGGCTTAACAGCATTGCCGGATATAATAATCCGCCAACAAAAATCTTCTTAAAGATATTTAAAAATAAGCCTTCACTGATTCCCATTCCGCCTGGCAACGGAAGCATATCCACAGAAATTGAAATAACACTCTGTAGAGCAACTACATCAATAAATCCTAATGCAGAAAGTCCCATTGCTCTGTATACAAGATACGTAATTGAAAAATGGATCAGTCTCTGAATCAATGTGACAACGAACATCCGAAAAATAAAGATCCGATGTCCTTGAATGATTGCTGCTGCTTTATGATACTCGATCATAGAATTCTGAAGTTTTTCAAGACGTTCTTCTTTTTTCTTTAAAATATGGAACTTTTCTAATTTCTGAAACAGCCACAGCACGATTTTGGATGCTAACGTTGGCTCAAATACAAGAATCAGCATGAACGCAACACAAAACACATTCAATGCCATTCCAAGGTAAAAGAAGAATGCTGCCTTCCCAATATATTCTGCCACAAGAAAATGACGGAATAAAAAGATCAGTGCTCCTAAAAATACCAGGACAAATTTATATAAAATGGTAACGATCATCAAAATGACGGTTCCCACGGATATGTCAACTTTATCGCGGTTCATGTAGTAAAGCTGCATTGGCTGTCCGCCAGTTGCAGACGGTGTAATACAACTGAAAAAGAAACCTACAAACGAATATTTGACGCAATTTTTCTTCGGCACATCATTGTAATGAAGCAGCCGTAGCATGCGATAAATAATATACGACTCGCAGCACACAAACACAACGATCATAACCAATCCCGCAATATAATATGCAGGTTTTACTGATTTTAGAACTTCCGCCAGCTCAGAAAGTTCCTTTCCTTTCAATACGGCATATGCAGTCAATCCAAATAATGCACAGAAAAAGACTGTATTACCGATGACTTTTTTCTTATTCTTCATCTTTCCTACCCTTTGATCTCCGATAATTTCCCTTTGTATTTCACAGATCTTCTCTCCAAACCAACTTGTTGGTTGATTTTCTCAAACACTTTCCAGAGTCCTTGATACAAATTGGTCTTTCTTCCGATCAGATAACAGACTTCACTTAAAATGATCCCGCCAAACACATCTATGATATAATGCTGCTTGGTTACCTGCGTGGAAATACAGACTAAAATTGCAAAAACAAGTGAAAATCTCTGATACCACTCTGGAATCTTCTTCTGATGCCTGATCCCAATATAACAAAACCAGCTTACCAGACAGTGAATCGATGGAAATAAGTTTGCCGATTGATCGATCGAATACACAAATCGTAATGCCTGATCCCAAAATCCTGTTCCTGTGATTTCTGGTCTTACCAGTGTTGTTGGCAAAAAGACAAATAAAATCCCACATACGATCCTTGACAGATAATCTGCTGTCAAAAATCTATACATATGTTCTCTACTGATTCTCGCAGTCATAATGTAGTTCACAACCCAAAACACATAACATATCAAATAAATACTTGTAAATTCTGGGAGCACCGGTACCATCCGGTCAAATGCTGTTGTAAAATCATGATGATATAATCCTTTACAAAGCACCATTGTTCCACTGTAAACCAAAGTATTCAGTACTAACGCTGTGATCAGCGGAATGATAGAATACTTCGGAATCCATCTCAGAACATAATCTTTTTTCTGATTCATATGTCTGCTCCTTCCAATGATCTATCCTCTTTCTTTTCTCTCTTATGGTTCTTCCATATATCAAAGAATCATGTCAATTCTGACATGATTCTTGTACTATTATATCTTTTCTCTTTTTAAAAGTAAAGGAAAGCGGTCATATTTAATAGTTTTGTAAGATTTACTCTGCTTTCTTTTTTCTTCTATTGAAGAGTCCATAAATACATGGAACCACTAATAATGTTAGTAAAGTTCCATAAATCAAACCACCGATCGTAACGATCGCCATCGGCTGCATCATCTCGGCACCTTGACCTAAACCAATCGCCATTGTAGATAATCCAAGGATCGTTGTAAGGGCTGTCATCAAGATCGGACGTACACGCATCGTACCTGCTGTCAGGATTGCTTCTTCAAATTCGTATCCCGATTCTCTTAACTGATTGATCGTATCTACCAGCACGATACCATTATTTACAATGATACCGGCAAGCATAACAAATCCGATCATCGCAATTGCACTTAAATCTTTTCCTGTAAGCAACAGTCCTAAAAATCCTCCTGTAAATGCCATTGGAATCGTAAATAAAATGATAAATGGTGATTTCAGTGACTGGAACTGTGCTACCATGATCAGGTACATAAATGCTACAGCCAGTAACAGCATTAATCCAATCTGTCCTGTTGTTTCCTGAATGGATTCCATCTCACCTTTCATTGTGATACTGTATCCTTTCGGTGCATTGTATTTTTTGATCTGCTTTTGTACGGCACTGCTGACTTTTCCTACATTATATCCCTCTTTAATTTCTGATGTTACAGTAAGTGTTCTTTCCTGTTGATTTCGATTGATGGAAGACAAGCTGTCACTATTTCTGAATTTCGCAACCTTATCCAGCGTAACTTCTTTTTCTTTTCCACTTACCGTTCCTGTCAATTTCACTTTTTTAAGATCATTTCTTGTCAATGTATTCTTTGCGCTGTTTCCAACATTGACACTGTATTCCTTTTCATTGATCGTGATCGTTGTTGCTTCACTAGCATCTTTTAATTTCTCACTCAACTGCTGATAGATCGTTGCAACTGTAAGTCCATTCTTGACTGCCTTTTTCTTATCTACGACAACATGAATATCTGGTGTTGTCTCTTCACTTCCATTAGATACATTCTGTGTTCCTTTCGTATCCTCAGCGATCTTGGCAATATCTTTTCCGATCGATCTTAATTTATTTAAATCACTTCCTTTGATCTGTATGGAAATTCCGCTTCCACCAAGTGCACTCATATCCATACTAGATTCCTGAACTTCAATCTCACAATCAAATTTCTTTGTTTTCTTTAAGATTTCTTTCTTAATCTCTTTATTTGTATGTTTTTTCTTTTCTTTTAATAAGATATACATACTAGACTGATCTTCATTGGAAGATCCTCCTGATGTCATTGCAGACATTCCTGAAGATCCTGAAGATATCATTCCTGCTACACTGTCAACATCTTTGATTTCTTGTACTTTCTTCATTACCGTATCTGTCATGGATGCAGTTTCTTCCATAGAAGATCCCTGTGGCATCTTGATCGTCATTGTCATCTGTGTACTGTCCATGCTTGGCATTAAGGAGCTTCCGATATTCATTGCTCCAATAATGCTTCCTACAAAGAGTGCTAATGTTACAATGACTACAATAATCTTTCGGTTTAACAGTTTTGTCATGACTTTGCGATATAATTGCTGTAATTTATCAATAAATTTGCTATCTTTTTCTGTAACTTTATTAAGTACACCAGCTGACATCATTGGTACAAATGTTACCGCCACGATCAGACTGGCTACTAAAGAATAACCAATGGTCAATCCCATATCTGTAAAAAGCTGTTTTGTAATTCCAGTTGTAAATACGATTGGCAGGAATACAGAAATTGTTGTTAAAGTAGAGGATGTAATTGCTCCTGCAACCCCTTTTGCTCCTGTGATCGCTGCTTCTTTAACTGGAACCCCTTCTTTTCTTAATCGGTAGATATTCTCAATGACTACGATCGAGTTATCCACAAGCATTCCGACTCCAAGTGCAAGTCCCGACAATGAGATAACATTTAGCGTAATTCCTGTAAAATACATGAGTACCACCGCAAAAATAACACTTAACGGAATAGAGCATGCAATAACGATCGTTGGTCTGATATCTTTTAAGAATAATAGCAAAATAAAGACTGCAAGGATTGCTCCCATTAATAGATTCTGAATCACAGAGCCTGTCACCATATCAATGTATACACCCTGATCCATGATATTTACATAGTGGAATCCTTTATTTTCTTTTGTTAATGTCTTCATCTTCGCTGCAACTTTGTCAGCAACATCTGCTGTCGAATAGTTATTCTGCTTCTGAACCGTTAATACCACACCATTGTTGCCATTTACACGGCAATATGTATCTGCAGAATTATCTACGATCGCCACGTCTGCTACATCACAAAGCTTGATCGGTGGGATTCCTTTAATTCCAAGATCTAATAATTCCATATTGGCAAGATCTTTTTTGTTTGTAACTTTATCTCCAACACGGACTAAATACTGGGTATTACCTTCACTGATGTATCCCGCTGGCATCTCAAAGTTCTGTGCTGTTAACAATGCTTTCACATTTTCAACTGTCAACTTATTCTTGATATTTGCTGCTTCTTTTGCCTGTTCTTTGCTGGAATCAAGCTGGCTCTGACTGGAATTTAGCTGTGCTTCACCTTGTGCAAGTTTAATCTCCCCATCATTCATTTTCTGTGTTGCTGTCGCTGACTGTACATTAAACTGTGTCAATTGGGAATTGATCGTTTTCTTTCCTTTTTTGATCTGTTTTAATGCACTATTTAGTGTTTTTAAATTCTTATCCAATGCCTTAATCGAAGTTTCTGCTGTTGTTTCTTGCTTTTTCAATTCTTCGATCTGGGCTGCAAGCTGCATCTTTGTTGCAGCATCTGGAACCTGTTTTGCCTGTTCTTCCAACTTAGCAATCTGGGTTTTTAATGTCTTTAAAGATGCTTGCAAAGATTGTTTCTGCACTTTCAAGTTTGTGATTGAGCTTGTCACCTGTACTTCTTTCTGTGCAAGGCTTAACTGTCCATCGCTTAGAGCCGTCTGGGCTTTAGCAAGCTGAGTATTTGCTTTAGTCCTTTGTGCATCTAACGTATTCTTTCCAGTTTCCATCTGGGCTTTAGCCTGATCAATCTTATTCTGTGCTTCATCAAACTGACCATTTAAAGCTTTCTGTATCTTCTTATTTAATTTGTTGATCTTTTTCTCACTGATGATCGCATTGATCTGTTCTGTCACAAGTCCGGTGCTACTTACGGATGCGACTCCATCAACAGCTTCTAAAGACGGTGCGATCTTATCATTGATCAACTCTGATAACTCAGCACTGCTTAACTTATCAGAATCCATGGCTGTTACCATAACTGGCATCATATCTGGATTTAATTTCATGATCGTTGGATTACCCACTTCATCTGGCCAGTAACCTTTGATCATATCAAGTTTCTCTCTCATATCAAGAGAAACTGCATTCATATCTGTGTCACCTTCAAATTCCAGAATAACCATAGACATATTCTCACTAGAAATTGAGTTTACTTCTTTGATATTTGAAATCGTTGCCATCGACTGTTCAACTGGCTTTGTTACAGTTGTCTCTACAGTCTCTGGAGACGCTCCCTGATACGTTGTCATAACACCCGCATATGGTAGTTCCATGCTTGGCAGCAGGTCTGTTGTCATCTTTGTAAATGATACGATTCCTAAAATGATGACTAATATGACCGCCACAATGACGGTATACGGTTTTTTTACGCTGAATTTTGAAATCATTTTTTACCTTTCTCATATTTCTCTTCTTATTTTTATTTTTCTTTTGATCACTATTTTGAAAACCAAAGTAATTTAATGATATTCCTGTTTCATTTATAAGTCAATCATTTTTTATTGATAATTGTCAATTAACAAATCTGCTCCCATTTTTTAAAGCAAAAAGGAACCAGAATACATCTGCTTTTGTACTCTGGTTCCTCTATCTTCTTAATTCTTATTCTACACTATAGTTTGGTGCTTCTTTTGTGATATGAATGTCATGTGGATGACTTTCTTTTAAGGATGCAGCAGAAATCTTAACGAATTCCCCTGTCTCCTGTAATGTCTTAATATCTTTTGCTCCACAATATCCCATTCCAGAACGAAGACCTCCCATCATCTGGAAGATGGTATCTTCAACAGTTCCTTTATATGCTACACGACCTTCAACACCTTCTGGAACTAATTTCTTAGCATTTGTCTGGAAATAACGGTCTTTACTACCATTCTCCATCGCTGCTAATGATCCCATTCCACGATATACTTTATATTTTCTTCCCTGATATAATTCGAAATCTCCAGGACTTTCATCGCATCCTGCAAGCATGCTTCCTAACATACATACATCTGCTCCGGCTGCGATCGCTTTTGTAAGTTCTCCTGAATATTTGATACCACCATCAGCGATGATTGGGATTCCTGCTTTCTTAGCTTCTTCATACGCACTCATGATCGCTGTGATCTGTGGTACACCGATACCAGCTACGATACGAGTTGTGCAGATAGATCCAGGTCCGATACCGATCTTCACACAGTCAGCTCCAGCTTCGATCAACGCCTTAGCTCCAGCTCCTGTTGCAACGTTACCTGCGATTACCTGAAGATCTGGGAACTTATCTTTGACCATTCTTACCACTCTTAATACATTTGCAGAATGTCCATGTGCAGAGTCAACAACGATAACGTCAACATGAGCATCGACTAATGCTTGAACACGATCTAAAACGTCTGCTGTGATACCAACACCAGCTCCACATAATAATCTTCCCTGATCATCTTTCGCTGCATTTGGATATTTGATCTGTTTCTCAATATCCTTAATTGTGATCAGTCCTTTTAAATTAAAGTCATCATCAACGATTGGTAATTTTTCTTTTCTTGCTCTTCCAAGAATCTGTTTTGCTTCTTCTAATGTGATTCCTTCTTTTGCTGTTACCAGCCCTTCAGAAGTCATAGATTCTTTGATCTTCTTTGAATAATCTGTTTCGAATTTTAAATCACGATTTGTAATAATACCAACGAGCTTTGTACCTTCTGTAATTGGTACACCTGAAATACGATACTTCGCCATTAAATCGTCAGCATCCTGAATGGTATGTTCTGGTGATAATGAAAATGGATCTGTGATAACTCCGTTTTCAGAACGTTTTACCTTATCCACTTCTTCTGCCTGCTCTTCAATTGACATATTCTTATGTATAATTCCGATTCCACCCTGTCTTGCCATTGCGATTGCCATGCGATGTTCTGTAACTGTATCCATGCTGGCACTCATCAGTGGAATGTTTAACTGAATTTTGTTTGTCAATCGTGTGCGTGTATCCACATCATTCGCAATTACTTCCGAATATGCTGGAACTAATAAAACATCATCAAATGTAATCCCTTCACCAATTAACTTACCCATTTTCTTGTTTTCCTCGCTTTCTTGTATTTTAATATCTGATTTGTATTGTTAGATATGGTAACAAATAGTTTCTTTTATGTCAACAGATTATTTTACATTTTTTTAAAAATGTATGGATTATTTTCTGTACATGGTTATAATTATCTGAACATTCAAAAATATAACTATCTGATACTAATTTCTTTTTTGTACAATAAAAGGAATTACTGCTTTCGCAATAACTCCTTTTATATAATCCTGATACCAATCTCTTGATATCTCTTGTAAATTCTATTCTTCTACGATAGAAAGTTTACTTCCAATCGTAAGCTTAGGCATTGGTTTTGCCTCAACACAAATACTTCCAGGAAGACCTGCTTCTTTTGCACCACTGAAGACAACTGTCAGATGTCCCAATGTCTCCAAATTAGACTGGGCAATATCTCCAACGGCAGTGATGAGATATTCTTTCTGATCCACAACCAGTTTATCTCCTTTTTTGATTGTTCCATCCACTTTCTTCTGATCGATGAAATGACAGAAATCTTTTAATGTATCCGGTACATTTTCTCCAAAAAGCACGAACATACCTTCCTCAAAAAAAGCATCTACCTGTTCTCCGAGTTCGATAATCTCAGTCTGAAATACTGCTTTTCCCATCTGGAATCCTCCTTTTATTTTCCCTGTAATTTCTGATCGATTGCTGCAGCTGCTTTCTTTCCTGCTCCCATGGCAAGGATAACTGTTGCTGCTCCAGTTACTGTATCTCCACCTGCGTATACACCATCTTTACTTGTCTCCATTGTTTCTTCATTAACAATGATTCCTCCCCATTTCTGAGTGTCAAGTCCTGGTGTTGTGTGACGGATCAGTGGGTTAGGGCTCTGACCGATCGCAATAATAACTGTATCAACATCAAGATCATAGTTAGATCCTTCGATCGGACGTGGAGAACGTCTTCCTGATGCATCAGGTTCACCTAATTCCTGTTTGATAACTTCCATACTCTTAACCCATCCATTCTCATCTGCTTTGATCGCAGCTGGGTTATTTAAGAATTTAAAAATAATTCCTTCTTCTTTTGCATGATGTAATTCTTCTAAACGTGCTGGTGCTTCTTCTTCACTACGACGATATACGATGTAAACTTCTTCTGCACCTAATCGTTTTGCTGTTCTGGCAGCATCCATTGCTACGTTACCAGCACCTACAACTGCTACTTTCTTACCAACTTTGACTGGAGTTGGGCATTCTGGGAATTTATACCCTTTCATTAAGTTCACACGAGTTAAGAATTCATTTGCAGAGTATACTCCTAAGTGGTTTTCTCCAGGAATATTTAAAAATCTTGGAAGTCCTGCACCACTTCCTACGAAGACTGCTTTGTATCCATCTTCCATTAATTCATCGATTGTGATAGAACGTCCAACGATAACGTTAGTTTCGATATCTACACCTAACTTCTGAACGCTTTCGATCTCTTTGGCTACCAGATCTTTTGGCAGACGGAATTCTGGAATACCATAGCTTAATACTCCACCTGGTTTATGTAATGCTTCAAACACTGTTACATCATAACCTTTTTTGATCAGTTCTCCCGCACATGTGATACCTGCAGGTCCACATCCGACAACTGCAACTTTCATTCCATTCTTATCAATATTAACTTCTGTTTCTTTGGCATGTGCCATATGCCAGTCAGCGACAAAACGTTCCATACGTCCGATACCAACAGGTTCTCCCTTGATACCGCGGACACATTTACCTTCGCACTGGTTCTCCTGTGGACATACTCGTCCGCAGATTGCTGGTAATGCATTCTCTGTTGTGATCACTTCGTATGCACCTTCAAAATCTCCAGCTGCTACTTTCTCAATAAAAGCTGGAATTGGTACGTTAACCGGACATCCTCCAACACAAGGTTTATTCTTACAGTTTAAGCAACGAGTTGCTTCTTCCATTGCCATCTCTTTTGTATATCCAAGAGCAACTTCTTCAAAGTTCTTATTACGGACATTTGGGTCCTGTTCTGGCATAGGTACCTTCTTAAGACTCATATTTGCCATCGTTTACATCCCCCTTCCAATTCTACACTGATGTTCTTCTTCTTTGAACATACCCTGACGCTGCATACATTCGTCAAAGTCTACTTTAAATCCGTCAAAGTCTGGTCCGTCAACACATGCAAATTTTGTTTCTCCACCAATGTTGACACGGCATCCACCGCACATACCAGTTCCATCGATCATAATTGGATTTAAAGATACCATAGTTGGGATGTCATATTCTTTTGTGATCTTAACCACGTTCTTCATCATGATCAGTGGCCCAATTGCAATAACTTCGTCATATTTCACTCCGGCTTTAATCTGTTCTTCTAATACAGTTGTAACAAAACCTTTTGTTCCAAGACTTCCGTCATCTGTTGCAATATATACATTATCACAAAATTCTTCAAATAATTCCTTAAGAATTACAAATTCTGCACTCTTACCACCGATGATAACATCAACTGGTACTCCCATCTTCGCTAACTTACGAAGTTGTGGATATAAAGGAGCTGCACCTACACCACCGGCTACACCGATGACACGGTCACATTTGTGTAAAGGAGCTGGCTGACCTAATGGCCCTACGAAATCCTGTACATATTCTCCTTCTTTTTTCTTACTTAATAATTCTGTTGTATATCCAACTACCTGATAAATGATCGTTACAGTCTCTTTCTCACGATCAAAATCTGCAATTGTTAAAGGAACTCTCTCTCCATCTTCATCGACTCTGATAATGATGAATTGTCCTGGTTCACACTTTCTTGCCACATAAGGAGCATGAATCTCCATTAACTCAACAGCCTGGTTGAGTGTCTGTTTCTTGACAATCTTATACACCACGTACACCTCTTTCTTAAAATATCTTCTTTTTATTATACATTGTAATTGTATAATAAGAAAGTATTTTTTGTAAATATTGAATAATAAACATTTTTTGTTTTATCTTCTTATTTTATTATGGCAATCTCTTCTTTATGTAACCATCCGATCAAAAGTCATACAGAATTAATTCCAGCACTTGGACATAAGCCAAAATACGGAAATACAACTCTTGCGACTTTTACACAGGATGGTGAAACTGCCTGGAAATGCACAAATAAGGGTTGTAATGTAATTGGTGTTCATATTTTATACAGACTTTCAAAAGTAACATTAAACAATACGACTGTAACTTACAATGCAAAGGCACAAAAACCTTCTGTGACTGTAACTACAAGAGATGGCAAAAAACTTTCTGCTTCTTATTATACAGTTTCTTATAAAAACAATACTAATATTGGAACTGCTACAGTCACAATTACTTTTAAAAATGGTTATAAAGCAACAACAAAGAAAACTTTCAAAATTGTTGCACCAAAGATAGCAAAAGTTTCCATTTATACTCCAAAAGCTGAGAAAAAGGCTCTGACTGCTAAATGGAAAAAGATTTCCGGAATCAGCGGTTATGAAATCATGACTGCTCAGAATGCTAAATTTAGCAAACGTAAGAAAACAACGAAAGCATCAAGTAATGTAACTTCTGTGAAAGTCAATAAGCTTTCAAGCAAAAAAACTTATTATGTAAAAGTCCGTGGCTATAAAAAAGTCGGAACTAAAACATTCTATGGTTCATGGTCGTCTGTTAAAAAGATTAAAGTAAAATAATTTCTATATCTCTGCACAACAAAAATAAGCAGGATCTTAAACCTATTTGATCCTGCTTATTTTTGTTCTTATAAAGCTGCTTCAAAAATACTTACGATATCTTCTTTACTCAATGGTACAAAAGATCCAACACATCCATCGGCTGCTTTCTGTGCCATGATATCAAAATGTTCTTTGTCGATTCCAACATCTGATAAAGTCTGTGGAAGTCCCATCTTCTTGAAGAATTCTCTGGTGCATGCGATTCCTTCTTTGGCTGCTGCCATATCATCATCATTTACTACATCCCAGACATTTCTTGCATAGTCCGCAAATTTAGATGCGGTATCGTCATTTAATGCAAAATCCATCCAGTGTGGTGTTAAGATTGCTAATCCTTCTCCATGTGTGATATCGTAGAAAGCACTTAATTCATGTTCCATCGGATGAACACACCAGGAAACTTCCGCTCCGTCAGAAAGAATTCCATTGATCGCCATACTGGCTGTCCACATCAGATTCGCTCTTGCATCATAGTTATCTGGTTCTTCTAATGCGATTGGACCGTATTTAAAGCAATTCTTTAACAGTCCTTCCGCAAATCTTGCCTGAACATCTGCATTCTTTACATTGGTAAAGTAGTTTTCACAAATATGACTGATCATATCTGCTGTTCCTGCTGCTGTCTGTTTCTTTGATACAGAGTAGGTATATTCTGGATCAAGAATTGACATCTTTGGTTTCATATGTTCGCTTGCTGTTCCCCATTTTTCATTCTTAGACATATCTGAGATTACCGCAAATGGGTCCATCTCTGATCCTGTCGCTGATAATGTCAATACACTATAGATCGGCAATGCTTTTTTGATCCATCTTGGCGTGATAACAAGATCCCATGGATCTCCATCATAACAGGCTCCTGCTGCTACAACTTTCGCACAGTCAATAACAGATCCACCTCCAATGGCAAGTACCATATCGATGTCATTTTCTTTACAGAGTTTTACACCTTCTCTGACAGATTCAATCTTTGGATTTGGTGCAATTCCTGATAATTCAAAGATTTCGATGTCTTCTTCTTTTAAAATCTTCACGGCTTCATCATAAATTCCTGCTTTTTTGATACTTCCACCGCCATAGCATAACAACACTTTGTTTCCACTTTCTGAAAGCTCATAAAGATGTGAAATCTGTCCTTTTCCAAAATGAATCTTTGTTGGAACAGAATAAGTAAAATTGTTCATAATCTGCCTCCTATCGTATTTTTAGTATATATTTATTATAGCAGATATTCCCTTATTCCTCCATGGTTTTCCTAATGAGTATCATGGAACTGGTTTATATCCCACTCCTTTCTTTACTGAACATTTATCTGTCTGTGTTCCTCTTGGATTATCCTGAAGAAATTTTGGATCAGAGGAAGATCATTCCGATTGTGGATGATTGTGCGAATGTAGAGTATTGGGTGGTTTGGAAGGATGGGAAGGAGTATCGGTTTTAAGCATAAAAAAGCCCCAGAAATTCTTTCGAATTTCCGGGGATATATTTTAGTCTTTGAGTCGCTTTGCTCCCTGTAGACGTCCACTCAACTACATCATTCCCATTCCAGCTGGAGCTCCTGCTGGCATTGCTGGTGCATCTTCTTTAATATTAGCAACAACAGATTCTGTTGTTAACAGTGTAGATGCTACAGATGTTGCATTCTGTAATGCACTTCTTGTTACTTTAGCTGGGTCAATGATTCCTGCTTCTACCATGTCTACATATTCTCCATGTAATGCATCGAATCCTTTTCCAATTTCTGCTTCTTTTACTTTATTTACGATAACAGCTCCTTCAAGACCTGCATTGACTGCAATCTGGAATAATGGTGCTTCTAAGGCTTTCAGGATGATGTTTGCTCCTGTCTTTTCGTCTCCTTCTAAGTCTGCTACTTTCTCTGCTGCTTTCTTAGATGCGTGAATATAAGCAGATCCTCCACCGAAGATGATTCCTTCTTCTACTGCGGCTTTTGTTGCTGCTAAGGCATCTTCCAGTCTTAATTTGCTTTCTTTCATTTCTGTTTCTGTTGCTGCTCCAACACGAACAACGGCAACTCCACCAGATAATTTAGCTAATCTTTCCTGTAATTTTTCTTTATCAAATTCAGATGTTGTTTCTTCGATCTGTCCTTTGATCTGTGCGATACGTGCCTGGATCGCATCTTTTTCTCCTTCACCATCTACGATGACTGTATTTTCTTTTTCAACTCTTACAGATTTTGCACGACCTAACTGATCGATTGTTGCATCTTTTAATTCCATTCCTACTTCTTCAGAGATCACTGTACCACCTGTTAAGATAGCGATATCTTCAAGCATTGCTTTTCTTCTGTCTCCATATCCAGGTGCTTTGACTGCACATACAGAGAATGTTCCACGTAATTTGTTTACGATCAGTGTTGTTAATGCTTCACCTTCAACATCTTCTGCGATGATCAGTAATTTCTTACCATTCTGTACGATCTGCTCTAATAATGGAAGAATTTCCTGAATGTTAGAAATCTTCTTGTCTGTGATCAGGATATATGGATCATCTAATTCTGCAACCATTTTCTCCATATCTGTTGAGAAGTATGCGGATAAGTATCCACGATCAAACTGCATACCTTCTACTAAATCTAATTCTGTCTTCATTGTCTTAGATTCTTCAATTGTGATAACTCCGTCGTTAGATACCTTTTCCATAGCATCTGCTACTAATTCTCCAACTTCTTCGTCTGCTGCAGAAATTGCTGCTACTTTCGCGATCTGATCTCTTCCTGTAACTTTGCTGCTCATCTCAGCGATTGCTTCAACGGCTGCTTCTGTAGCTTTTTTCATTCCTTTACGAAGGATGATTGGGTTAGCTCCTGCTGCTAAGTTCTTCATTCCTTCGTTGATCATTGCCTGTGCAAGTACTGTAGCTGTTGTTGTACCATCTCCAGCAACATCATTTGTCTTAGTTGCTACTTCTTTGACAACCTGTGCTCCCATGTTTTCAAATGGGTCTTCTAATTCAATCTCTTTTGCAATTGTTACACCATCATTTGTGATCAGTGGTGTACCAAATGATTTATCTAATACTACGTTACGTCCTTTTGGTCCGATTGTTACTCTTACTGTATCTGCTAACTGATTAACTCCAGCTTCCAGAGCTTTTCTTGCTTCAATTCCGTATTTAATTTCTTTTGCCATGATCTTATTACCTCCGACTAAATGATTCTGCAATAAAATGATTCTGCAATCTGATTATTCTACAACTGCTAAAATATCATTCTGTTTTACAATAATATATTCTTCATCTTCTAATTTCACTTCTGTTCCAGCATATTTAGAATAGATAACTTTCTGTCCTACAGAAACTTCCATCTTTACATCTTCTGTTCCAGGTCCTACTGCGATAACTTCTGCTTCCTGAGGTTTTTCCTGTGTTGCTGTTGTAAGGACGATTCCTGATTTTGTCTTTGTTTCTGCTTCCAACTGTTTTAATACAACTCTATCTCCTAATGGTGTTAACTTCATAATAATATTACCTCCTAAATATATTAGAAAATTGTTTTTATTTTCGATTGTTAGCACTCACTCATATCGAGTGCTAACTCTATGTTCTTAAGTATAACACTGCGTAAAAAAAATGCAACCCTTTTTTTATAATTTTTTTTAAATGAGATTGCATTCTTTTGTATTTGTATTTATTCCTGTATATATTTTTTCGCTTCTTCCCAGCTTTTTTTCGGAATCGTCTGGAAATATACGTGGACGCCTTTTCGAATCATCTGTTGGATAGATTCCATTTCTCTGTCATCGCATGCGATCCTTCTTGCCACAGTTTTTCGTTCCCCTCGAATTCCCATACCTCCAATATTAAGCTGTGTGATCCTGATTCCGCATTTCATCAGTTCTTCAAACACTATTGGTGATTCAGCGATCACGATCACTCGTTCCCCATCAAATGATGGTGGTTCTTTTAACTTTTCAACTGCACGGTCAATTCCATAAACGTGAATGATAAGACCATCTGGTGCCATCTCTTTGATCACCTTGCTTCGAAATTTATCTTTCGCAACGATATCATCAACAATAAGGATTCTGTTTGCACGTACTTCTGGCACCCATAATGTTAAAATCTCTGTATGTATGAGTCTGTCATCGACTCTTGCCAGTACTATTTTCTTCATTTTTCTACCTCCTTATATAATTCACGTACATCCCGTACTGTATCCGGTGCTGCCTTAAGAAGTTCTTTACAGATTTCTTCCGCATGCTTTCCCGAAATTCTTCCCATAATGACTTCCATCATCAATGGAAGATTAATTCCAGTAACGTGGTAAAGATCATACTCTGGCATTAATGAAATAACTGTATTAAACGGACTTCCATAAAAAATATCTGTGAGGATCAGAATCTCTTCTTCCTGTGATGCCTGTTCAATACTTTGTCTGATCTTCTCTTTTAAAGTATCCACAGATTCTTCCGGCTCCAGTCCAAATGCTTCCAGGTTTTCCTGTTTCCCTGCGATCATCTGTACTGTATCCACTAGTCCTCTGGCGTAACTTCCATGAGATACCACGATTACCTTCATTTAATTTCCTCTCTTTTTCTCATCCACTGCTCCTGTCTTGAAATCTTTCATAACAGGCTTCGTATATTAGTTTGGTTTATAAGAGCTCTTTAAGCTTACGATTCTATTAAATACCATATGTTCTTTAGTAGAATCTTTAGAATCTAAACAGAAATATCCTGTTCTCATAAACTGGAAGCTGTCTCCTTTATCGTACTTCTCTAATTCTGGCTCAACATATGCTTCTTTGATCACAGTTAATGAATTAGGATTTACATTAATACTTCCATCTTCATTATATACGCCTTTTTCTTCATCTACAATGTTTTCATATAGACGAATTTCTGCCTTTTTCGCAGTTTTAGCTGATACCCAGTGGATTGTTCCACGAACTTTTCTTCCATCAGGGCTGTTTCCTCCTCTGGATTCTGGATCATATGTTGCATATACACATGTAACGTTACCATCCTCATCTACATCATATCCTGTACATGTCACAAAATATGCATTCATTAAACGAACTTCATTTCCTACGTATAAACGACGATACTTTTTAGGCTTCTCAATTTTGAAGTCTTCACGTTCAATATATAATTCTCTTGAAAATGGTACCTGTCTTGTTCCCATCTCTTCATTTTCCTGATTATTCGGAACATCTACAAGCTCTCCTTCACCTTCCGGATAATTTGTGATCACAAGTTTGATCGGATCCAAAATAGCTGCCATACGTGGACGTTTTAATTTAAGGTCATCACGAATACAATATTCAAGCATTGCAGAATCCACAGAGCTGTGACTCTTTGCAACTCCCACAAGTTCCATAAATTTCTTGATAGATTCTGGTGTATATCCTCTTCTTCGAAGTGCAGATAAGGATACCAGACGAGGATCATCCCATCCGTCTACGATTCCATCTTCTACTAATTTCTTAATATAACGTTTTCCTGTAACGACATTTGTCAGGTATAATTTTGCAAATTCAATCTGTTTTGGTGGATTTTCAAATTCACATTCATTGACTACCCAGTCATATAATGGTCTGTGGTCTTCAAATTCCAGTGTACAGATAGAATGTGTAACTCCTTCAAATGCATCCTCTAATGGATGAGCAAAATCATACATTGGATAGATACACCATTTGTTACCTGTATTATGATGTTCCATTCTTGCAATACGGTAAAGAATTGGATCTCTCATATTGATGTTTCCAGATGTCATATCAATCTTCGCACGAAGTACTTTGCTTCCGTCTGGATATTTTCCTTCTTTCATTTCACGGAATAACTTTAAGTTTTCTTCTGGTGTACGGTCACGATATGGACTGTTCTTTCCAGGTTCTGTCAATGTTCCGCGATATTCTCTGATCTGTTCTGCACTAAGATCACAGACATATGCTTTTCCTTTCTTGATCAAGAATTCTGCACATTCATACATCTTGTCAAAATAATTTGATGCATAGTAAATATGCTCATGATAGTCTGCACCTAACCATTCTACATCTTCCTTGATGGAATTTACATATTCTTCCTTCTCTTTTGTAGGGTTTGTATCATCAAAACGGAAATGAAAATCTCCGCCATATTCCTGAGCCAGTCCGTAATTTAATAAAATAGATTTTGCGTGTCCGATATGAAGATATCCGTTAGGTTCTGGTGGGAATCTTGTGACAACTTTCTTGCAGCGTCCCTCCTCGATATCTTTCTCAATGATCTGTTCTATAAAATTCTTAGAAATCGTTTCTTCCATGTTTTCCTCCATATAGTTTTTTCTATATTGATTATAATGTATCTTGTATATACTTGCAATCAATATATTATATAAGATCTAATGCTTCCATAACATTTGAAACTCCTACGAGTCTCATATCAGTTTCAATCTTAATCTGATCTACATTCGCCTGGGGCAGAATGCATCTCTTAAATCCAAGTTTCTGTGCTTCCTTGATCCTTGCCTCACCACCGGATACTGCACGAACTTCTCCTACCAGACCGACTTCTCCAAAAATGATCGTATCTTCTAAAATTGCTCTGTTCTTGTAACTTGATGCGATCGCCATGATAATTCCAAGATCGATCGCCGGTTCCCCAAGCTTCATTCCTCCTGCAAGGTTTACATAAGCATCACAACCTCCAAGCTGTAATCCAACTCTCTTCTCAAGTACAGCCATCAAAAGGTTCACCCTGTTATAGTCAATTCCCACTGCTGTTCTTCGCGGCATCTGGAAACTTGTTGGTGATACAAGTGCCTGGATTTCAATAAGGATCGGTCTGGTTCCTTCCATAGAGCAGACAACAACTGATCCTGACGCATCAAGCGGTCTTCCATTTAACATTGTCTTTGATGGATTCTCAACTTCAACTAACCCATTGTTGCACATCTCAAATACACCTATCTCATTTGTAGATCCAAAACGGTTCTTTACGCCTCGCAAGATTCTATAGGCTGCTTCTCTCTCTCCTTCAAAATAAAGGACCGTATCCACCATATGTTCCAATGTTCTAGGTCCTGCAACAACCCCTTCTTTGGTCACATGTCCAACAATGAAAACAGCAATATTATTCTCTTTTGCCACTCTCATCATTGCAGCCGTCACTTCTCTTACCTGTGAAACACTTCCTGCTGCCGAAGAAAGATCTTCGCTGTACATCGTCTGAATAGAGTCGATCACTGCAAATTCAGGCTTTGTCTTTAGAATCGCACTGGTGATCGCATCAAGATCTGTTTCACAAAAAAGAAGCATTTCTTCTTCAAATGTTCCAATTCTCTCAGCACGCATCTTGATCTGATGCATTGATTCTTCCCCAGAAATATATAAAACCTTGCGTTTATTATTCGCAAGATTTCTGCATACCTGTAATAACAGCGTTGATTTACCAATTCCAGGATCCCCGCCAACCAATGATAAAGATCCTTTCACGATCCCACCGCCAAGTACTCGGTCAAGTTCTCCGATTCCTGTCGGAATCCTTTCTTCATTCTCAATAGTTACCTCCGATATATTCATAGGAGAGGCAGAAGTCTTTAAAGACTTCGCCCCTCCCTTCTTCGTTTCTGTAACTTTCTCTTCTGTAAAAGTATTCCACTGTTTGCAGGCAGGACATTGTCCCATCCACTTGGAAGACTCATGACCACACTGGCTGCAAAAATAAACTGTTTTTTGTTTCGCCATTGGTACTCCTTACATTACTATTGTTTCTTTACGCGAACAGATGCAGCTGTTCCTTCACTTAATTCAACACTTAAAGTTAATTTACCTCCAAGGTTTGCTTTCATCATTCCTACATTTGTATTATCAATAAAAACTTTATATTCCTGTCCAGCTTCCACTTCTAGTGTAACCTGAACGTCAGATGAAGATTCAATATCAAATGCAACACCATCTGTTGTTGCAACAAAGTTATGTACTGCAGAACCTGGAACAGATTCAAAGATCAGCTGTCCGTTCTTGTCCAGTTTCGTCATTGTCTTAAATGTTTTGATCTTATAGATATCCCCTTCAAACTGGATATCCCCTTTCTTAGCTTTCTGTGCTAATGTATAGTCACCAAAGCTTAGTGTTCCATTGTCTTCGCTGCGGAATAATTCAGTTACCACTGCCATTGTTTTTTCCTCCTAATATATGTTTCGGTCGTTGTATGTTTATTATAATATATTTTGGTTCTATTTACTAGTTTCCTTTACTGAAAAAGTAAGTTTTTTATCTTTTTTGCCGATTGTCATCGTCTGTCCGTTTGAAAGTGTTCCTTCTAAGATCTTGTCTGCCAGTACATCCTCGATCTCATTCTGGATCACTCTTCTTAGTGGTCTTGCTCCGTAATTCTCATCATATCCTTTATCTGCTAACAGATCCATCGCACTCGATGTGATCTTTAATGTAATCTGATGTTCATTTAGGAGACGTACTTTTAACTCATCGATAAATAACTTCGCGATCTTTTTCACTTCTTCTTTGGTAAGAACTGCAAAAACGATCGTCTCGTCAATTCTGTTTAAAAATTCCGGACGGAAGATCTGTTTTACTTCTTCCATCACACCTTTTTTCATACGTTCATGATTCTTTGCCTTATCTGTGTTATCAACAGAGAATCCAAGATATTTTGGTGCGATGATGCGATTTGCACCTGCATTGGAAGTCATGATGATCACCGTATTCTTAAAATCAACTTTTCGTCCATTGGAATCTGTAATATGTCCATCATCCAGTACCTGAAGCAGAATATTAAATACGTCTGGATGTGCTTTCTCGATCTCATCAAATAAGATCACAGAATACGGATGTCTTCTGATCTGCTCACTTAACTGTCCACCTTCTCCGAATCCTACATATCCTGGAGGTGATCCAATGATCTTTGATACACTGTGCTTCTCCATATATTCAGACATATCTACACGGATCAGATCTTCTTCCCTTCCAAACAAAGCTCTTGCCAGTGTCTTTGAAAGCTCTGTCTTACCAACACCTGTTGGTCCCAGGAATAAGAATGATCCGATCGGACGATTTGGACTCTTAAGTCCAACTCTGCTTCTTTTCACAGCTTTCGCAACGGCTTTGACTGCTTCATCCTGCCCGATCACATATTTGTGGAGTTCTTTTTCAAGATTTCGCAAGCGTTCCATATCACCTTTCGTGAGCTGCGTTACTGGGATCTGTGTCCATAAAGATACAACCTCTGCTGCATCTTCAACTGTTAATTGTGGAATCTCATTTTCCTTCCTTTGTGTTCGTTTCATCTTACGTTCTAACGATTTCTCAAGCTTATTCTTCTGCGCTTTTAAATTCTTAGCTTCCAAAATATCGCCATTAGAAAGTTCTTTCTCAATCTTCTCGATCACTTCTGCAATCGCTTTGCGTTCTTCTTTAAAACTTGCATGACTTCCGACCTGTTCCATTCGTTTTCTTGCACATGCTTCGTCTAGAAGATCTATCGCTTTATCCGGCAGAAAACGATCACTGATATATCGATCAGATAAACCTGCAATTGCTTCTACTACATCTTCCGGCACCAAAATTCTATGATAATCCTCAAATCGGTATTTGATTCCTTTTAAAATCGTAACTGTCTCTTCTACGGTTGGCTCTTTCACTCTGACTGGCTGGAATCTTCGAACTAAAGCTGCATCCTTCTCAAAATACTTTGTATACTCTTCACTTGTTGTCGCACCGATCAGCTGGAAATCTCCTCTTGCCAATGCCGGTTTTAAGATATTGGATGCATCCATAGCTCCTTCAGAACCGCCAGCTCCAATGATCGTATGAATCTCATCAATAAATAAAATGACAGAATCATCCTGTGTTGCTTCTGTAACGATACGTTTCATACGTTCTTCAAATTCACCACGGAATTTGGTTCCTGCGATCACTTTTGTAAGATCTAAGGATAAAATTCTCTTATTCTTAAGGATTCTTGGCATATTGCCGTCTGCAATTCTTTGTGCAAGACCTTCCACAATTGCTGTTTTACCAACTCCCGGATCACCGATCAGACATGGATTGTTCTTTGTTCTTCTGCATAGGACCTGCATCAGACGTTCCATCTCACCTTCACGTCCAATCATCGGATCCAGCTTCCCTGCGGCTGCTTTCTCTGTAAGATCTGTACTGTATTGCTCCAGCATACCTGCTTCTTGATTTTCTTCCTCTCCGCCATAAGAATTTGCATCATTGTATTCATTCTTTGCAGAACGAAAATCTATTCCTGCTGTAACTAAAATATCTGTATAAATACCCTCGCAAGAAATCTTGTGATCTTCTAACAGACGAAAAGCCTCATTATCTCCGTCTTTGATCATTGCCATAAGAATATGTTCTGAGCCTATTGCATCGCATCCATATTTCATTGCAAGTTCCCCTGCAATCTCTAAAAGATATTCTGTCTTTGGTGTATCTTTCACTGTTCTTCTGCGGTCTTTTGGCATCTTTGATTTCTCCTTGACCGCCTCTTCTATTAATTCTCTTGTCACTCCATGCATCTTAAGAACTTCGCTCGCAAGAGATCCATCTGTTCCGTAAAGTCCAAGAAGGATAAAGATACTGCTGACATCCTTAAATCCAAGATATCCTGCAATCTCCCTTCCTTCATTCAATGCTTTGGAGGCATATTTTGTAAATGGTAATCGGTTCATAACTCCTCCTGTTATTACTTTCTGTCTAATTTCTGGTACATGTCATGAACCAGCTGGTTCATCTCATCTTCTGTAACTCCCTTACAGACTGCTTCAGCAACCAGCATTCTTAGATTGTCCTGAATACTAGCCAGCTCCTGCTGCTTTTCCAGAGTTTCAACGCTTATGACTGCACCTTTTCTTCGGTCTAATTTTAAGTATCCTTCTTCTCTTAAAATCGCATAGGCTTTATTTACCGTGTGCATATTCACTCCAAGTACCTGTGCAAGCTGTCGTACAGATGGAAGTGATTCTCCATCAGTAAATTCTTCACATGCGATTCCCATAATGATCTGATTTCTTAACTGTACATAGATTGCCTCGTCACTATTGAAATCAATCTCCAGTATCATTGTGCAACCCTTCTTTCTTCTTTCGAATTTTACAATCTATCTATGATATTTTGTTATACATAGACTATAATATAAAGCACAGTCTGTCAAGAGATTGCATCATGATAAAAAGAAAAAGATGCAGTATCTTTTCACTGCATCTCTTATGGCCTTATCTTTCATTTAAATTTAGAATTCTCTGGTTTGCACTTCCTCGGAATTTTAATGTGATATCTTTCTGGGCTTCAATAAATCGTCCATCTACCAGTATATCAATATAAGATAACATTTCTTCCGTAAATGATGTGTGTACTTTTCCACCCTGCATAAGATCCTTTTCATAAGTATATCCTGTATAACACCAGATATTCTTATCAGGATATATTTCTTTAATTTCTTTTAATAATAAAACCAATTCTTTCTGGTTCTCTGGTTCAAATGGTTCTCCTCCAAGAAGCGAAAATCCTTCGATATAATCTGGTTTTAATAATTCTATGATATGCTCTTTTGTTTCCGGTGTAAATGGCTTTCCATAACAAAAATCCCATGTTTCCTTATTAAAACATCCCGGACAATGGTTTCTGCAGCCTGATACAAATAAACTTACCCTGACTCCTGGTCCATTCGCTATGTCACATTTTTTAATCTCTCCGTAGTACATATGATTTCCTCTGTAAATAATTCTTATAAATGAAGTACTCGATCCTTAATCTCTTGTGTACGTCCCTGATTCCAGAACTGTGTTCCGATATATCCGCAGGTACGTCTTGCAACAAACATATGATCTTGATCTGTGTTTCCACAGTTTGGACATTCCCAGATCAGCTTTCCAGATTCATCTTCTTTGATCTGAATTTCCCCGTCATATCCACAACATTCGCAATAATCACTCTTTGTATTCAACTCTGCATACATAATGTTATTATAAATGAATTTCATAACAGATAAAACAGCTGGGATATTATCCTGCATGTTCGGTACTTCAATGTAACTAATTGCTCCACCTGGAGATAATTTCTGGAATTCTGATTCGAATGCAAGTTTGCTGAATGCATCGATTTCTTCTGTTACATGGACATGATAACTGTTTGTGATATAGTTCTTATCTGTGACACCTGGAATAATACCAAAACGTTTCTGTAAACATTTCGCAAACTTATAAGTTGTAGATTCCATTGGTGTTCCGTATACAGAATAGCTGATATTTTCTGCTTCCTTCCATTCGTTACATTTATCATTTAACTTCTGCATAACTTTTAGCGCAAATTCTTTTCCTTCATCGGATGTATGAGATTTTCCTGTCATACGAACACACATCTCATACAGTCCTGCATATCCAAGAGAAATTGTGGAGTATCCATCATATAATAACTTATCGATCTTCTCACCTTTTTTAAGTCTTGCCAGTGCCCCATGCTGCCAAAGGATCGGTGCAACATCAGATACTGCTCCCTTTAATCTCTCGTGACGGCATCTTAAGGCTTTATGACAAAGTTCAAGTCTTTCTTCTAAGATCTCCCAGAATTTGTCCATGTCTCCGTCAGAACTACATGCCACATCAACTAAGTTGATCGTTACAACCCCCTGATTAAATCTTCCGTAAAACTTATGACTTCCATCTGCATTTCTCTGAGAATCCTCAACTGTTAAGAAAGATCTGCATCCCATACAAGGATATACATCTCCGTTCTTAAGTTCTCTCATCACTTTCGCAGATATATAATCTGGAACCATACGTTTCGCTGTACATTGTGCAGCTAATTTCGTCAGATACCAGTACTTGGAATCTTCCGTGATATTATCATCATCAAGTACATAAATAAGTTTTGGAAATGCTGGTGTGATCCAAACTCCTTTCTCGTTTTTAACACCTTGAATTCTCTGTTTTAAAACTTCTTCGATCACGAGTGCTAAATCATCTCTTGTCTGTCCTTCCGGCACTTCATCAAGATACATAAAGACTGTGACAAATGGTGCCTGACCATTACATGTCATCAATGTTACTAACTGATACTGGATCGTCTGAATTCCCTGTTTGATTTCATCATAAAGACGCATCTCCGTAATCTTATCGATGATCTCATCATCCATAGATTCTCCAATTGCTTTACGTTCTTTGACAACATTATTACGAAGTTTCTTTCTGCTGATATCTACAAATGGTGCTAAATGTGCCAGTGTAAATGACTGTCCCCCATATTGGTTACTTGCTACCTGTGCCACGATCTGTGTTGTTACATTACATGCTGTAAAAAATGAATGCGGTTTCTCAATCAGCGTCTCGCTGATCACAGTTCCATTCTGAAGCATATCTTCTAAATTGATCAGATCACAATTATGTTCTCTCTGTGCAAAATAATCAGAATCATGAAAATGAATGATTCCTTCTTCATGAGCACGGATGATATCATTTGGTAAAAGGACTCTCTTACTTAAATCCTTGCTGACTTCTCCAGCCATGTAATCTCTCTGTGTGGAATTGATCACTGGATTCTTATTTGAATTTTCCTGATTCACTTCCTCATTAATATTATCAAGAAGAGCAAGAATTCCATCATCAGTTGTATTAGATTTTCTTCTTAATTCTCTCTTAAAACGATATCTTACATACTTCTGGGCAACTTCGTATCCTCTCATCTCCATGATTCCTGTCTCAACCATGTTCTGAATGTCTTCTACATTCACTGCATGTGAAGAACTTTTCACCTGATCCGCAACTTTTTCTGCAATTGCCATGATCTGATATTCGTTCATCTGATGAAGCTTTGATACTTCTTCATTCGCCTTTGTGATCGCATTGATGATCTTATCGATATCAAAGGTTACCTCTTCTCCATTCCGCTTGATAATCTTTGTTTTTACATCACCATTCATAGTTTCTCCCTCTTTTATATAAAATTACAAGATTTTGTGCGTTTCCATTTTCTGGGCACAAAATCTTGTTATATTCTTACCATCCGACACAATATGTTGTGCCACTGCCTATATTATATTACACTCTTTTCACAAAAAAAGAAAGGGGTATTTTTTTATTTTAGAGAATATGAAGGTGTTCAAGAAGAATCTTAAATCCCAAAAGTATCAGTATTATGCCACCTGCAAGCTCTGCCTTTGATTTATATTTTGTTCCAAAAATATTTCCAATCTTTACTCCTGCAAATGAAATCAAAAATGTACAGACTCCGATCATAGATGCTGCGGATACAATATGCACATTTAAAAACGCAAATGTAATTCCTACTGCAAGTGCATCTATACTTGTTGCCACTGCAAGCATAAACATTTCTTTTATTTCAATGGATGCATCTGCATTCTCTTCTTCATCTGACAATGATTCTTTCACCATATTAATTCCAATCAGTCCAAGAAGGATAAATGCAATCCAGTGATCAATTGATGTGATCTGATCTTTAAATTGTGTTCCAAGAAAAAATCCAATGATTGGCATCAATGCCTGAAAGCCTCCAAACCATAAGCCAATAATGACCCCTTTTCCCAAAACTTTTTCTCGCATTGCCAGGCCTTTGCAGATTGAAACAGCAAATGCATCCATCGACAATCCAACAGCCAGTGTTAATAGTGTAAGCAAATCCATAAAATTGTCCTCCATATCGAAAAAAAGACTCACAGACGAAAAACCTGCCATAAATTAAGGCTTATCGTCTATGAGTCTCGTTAATTAAGACAGCACCAGATGTTGTCCATCATTGTGTTGATACTGTCACAGATTCTCTGCTAACTACTCCCTCACGGAAATATATAAGATCAATACCGGATGTGCCTCCGGCAAAATATGCCTATGTATCATATCTCAATTGAGAATCTTTGTCAATATCTTTCCTTTACTTTTTGATTACGTTTCTCAAGTTCCAATAAATATTCTTTCACATCAAGTCCGCCTGCATATCCTGTCAGAGAACCATTCATTCCAATCACTCTGTGACATGGAACTACGATCACGATTGGATTTTTATTATTTGCCATACCTACAGCACGGCATCCTTTTGGAATTCCTACACGTTCTGCAATATCTTTGTATGTACAGGTTGTTCCATATGGAATCTCTTGCAATGCCTTCCATACCTTTATCTGAAATTCCGTTCCATAATAAGAAAGTTTCAGATCAAATTTCTTTCTGCGTCCATCAAAATATTGTGACAGCTGAAGGGCTGCTTCTCTGATCAACTCTGTATTCTTCTTCTCGCCTTCTAACTTCTTTATTCCAAAATAAATCCCACAAATTCCATGTCCGTCTTCCTCAATCGTCAGATTCCCGATTGGAAAACGATAATCATAGTAGTACTTCATACGACCATTCCTCCTAAAAATAGGTATACCATATTTTTCCATGGTTGGCAACCACTAACTTGACATGAAGCCATTTGTTGCGTACAATGAGAAGAACTGTATTAAAAAGCAGATGATTATTATATTAATTTTTAGGAGGAATAATAATTGGACCCCAGTACAATATTACAGATTGTCGAAATTATAGTTTTACTTTCGCTTTCCGCTTATTTTTCATCGGCGGAAACTGCATTAACAACGGTAAATCCCCACAGCATGCGTGCTATGGCAGAGGATGGAAATAAAAAAGCTGCATTAGTCTTAAAACTAATCGAGAATCCTAGTCAGATGCTTTCTAGTATTCTGGTTGGAAATAACTTAGTAAATATTTCCCTGACTTCCTTAACAACTACAATCGCAATTCGTATCTTTGGAAGTATGGGAGCCGGAATTGCAACAGCCGTGATCACGATTCTTGTTCTGATCTTTGGTGAAATTACTCCAAAGACTTATGCAACGATCAATAATACAAAAATTGCTTTAAGCTATGCATCCAGTATTTATCTTGTCACAAAGCTATTGACACCAATTGTTTATCTTATCAACAAGCTTTCCACAGGAATTCTTATGATCTTCCATATTGATTCCAAACAGTCCAAACGTATTATGACGGAACGCGAACTTCGTACGATCGTTGATGTCAGTCATGAAGATGGTGTTATTGAAGAAGCTGAAAAAGATATGTTAAATAATGTTTTTGATTTTAAGGAATCCCTTGCTAAGGATATTATGATCCCTCGTATTGATGTAACTTTTGTATCCGTCGATGCTTCTTATGAAGAAGTCCTTGAAATCTTCCGTGAAGCTGGTTACTCAAGACTTCCTGTTTATGAAGGAAGTAAAGATCATGTTGTTGGTATTGTTTATTTCAAAGATGTATACTTCTACCGTAGCCAGCACAGAGGCGAGATTTTCCATTTAAGGGATGTATTAAGAAAACCATTCTTTACTTATGAAACACAGAAAGTTTCAAGTCTGCTTGCACAGATGAGAGAGAAATCCGTAAGTTTCTCTATTGTTTTAGATGAATATGGCGTAACTGCCGGACTGATCACACTTGAAGATATTGTAGAAGAAATATTCGGAGAACTACGTGATGAATACGATGAATCTGAAGAAGATACATTTAAAGAATTACCCGATGGATCCTATATGGTATCTGCTTCATTGAAGCTTGATGATCTTGATGATCTGCTTCACGTAAACCTTGATTCTGAGGATTATGATTCACTCGGTGGATATATTATCGAATTACTTGATCATTTGCCTTCTGAGGGCGAAATTGCAGAAGATGAACACTTTACTTTCAAAGTTGTATCCGTTGATAAGAACCGTATGGAAACCATCCATATCATTCCAAAAGAAAATTCTAATCATATCTCACAAAACTAGATTTATAAACAGCCAGCAAATATATATTTGCTGGCTGTTTTTAGGGGATTTCATCGAAATTTCCTATGAAATAAGAAATCCTGCACTCCATTGGAATGCAGGATTTCTTCGTATCTTATATTCTATTTGAAATATTCTACTCCAGATTCGAAGATCTTTTGATCTTTCTGTCCATAGATATTGATTCCAACATAACTGTCACGACGTTCTGAATGTCCCATCTTACCAAGAACTCGTCCATCTGGACTTGTGATACCTTCAATCGCATGGTAAGAACCATTTGGATTAAATTCCTCGTTCATTGTAGGATCTCCATTTAAATCAACATACTGTGTTGCTACCTGTCCATTTTTAAACAGTTCCTGGATCACATCTTCGTCTGCTACGAAACGTCCTTCTCCATGGGATACCGGAATGCTAAAGACATCATCTACATTCACATTGTTAAACCATGGTGACAAATTAGATGCAATTCTTGTATAAGCAACTTTAGATACATGACGTCCGATACGGTTTGTAGTAAGAGTTGGAGATTTAGCATTCTGTTCTACGATCTTACCTTCTGGTACAAGACCTAATTTGATCAGAGCCTGGAATCCGTTACAAATACCAAGTACAAGTCCGTCACGATTATCTAATAAATCCATAACTGCTTCTTTTAATTTTTCATTTCTAAATGCTGTTGCAAAGAATTTTGCAGAACCATCTGGTTCATCACCAGCACTGAATCCACCTGGGAACATGATGATCTGTGATTCATTGATCGCTTTTTCAAACACTTCTACTGAATCACGGATTCCCTGTGCATCAAGGTTCTTAAATACTTTTGTAATAACATTTGCTCCAGCACGTTCAAATGCTTTGGCTGAATCATATTCACAGTTTGTTCCTGGGAATACTGGAATAAATACGTTTGGTTTTGCAACCTTGTTCTTACATACGTAAATATTTCCTTTTATGTAATGTCTTGTTGTATCAACGATATTCTGACTTCCTTCAGATTTTGTTGGAAATACTTTCTCTAATGGTTTCTGCCATGTATCAATTGCTTCTTCTAATGTAACCACTTCATCACCGAATACAAATTCATGTTTCTCTGTGATCTCACCGATCAGAAGACCAGGAATTCCTAGTTTATGAATGTCTCTTGTATTCATCTCAACAACAAATGATCCAAACTTAGGATCTGTTAAGTCTTTTAATTCTATTTCTTCATCAAAGATAACACCTAATTTATTACCAAATGCCATCTTAGCGACTGCCTCTAAAGCTCCGCCTCCACCGATCGCATAAGCAGATTTGATTGCTCCATCTTTGATCAGTTTTGTGATGCGTTTATATACTTTCTTCACTTCAGAATAGATTGGCAGATTGTATGCATCTGTTGGGATACAAATACGAACCAGTCTGTTTCCTGCTTTCTTAAGTTCTGGTGTGATAATATCTGTTGTCTTCGCTACATCCACTGCAAATGATACAAGTGTTGGTGGTACATCGATATCATTAAATGTTCCAGACATACTGTCTTTTCCACCAATGGATGCAAGTCCGAATCCCATCTGTGCCTGATATGCACCAAGTAATGCTGCAACTGGCTGTCCCCAGCGAGTCTTGTCTTCTCCAAGACGTTTGAAGTATTCCTGGAATGTCAGGCGAATATTTCTATAGTCTCCACCAGAAGCTACAATCTTAGCAATAGATTCTGTGATCGCATAAACTGCTCCATGGAATGGACTCCATTTAGACAGATATGGATCAAATCCGTAACTCATCATTGTAACAGTATCACATTTTCCCTTAAGAACTGGAAGTTTTGCAATCATTGTCTGAATTGGTGTTAACTGATATTTTCCACCGTATGGCATTGTCACTGTTGCTGCTCCAATAGAACTATCAAATCTCTCTACCAGACCTTTCTGTGAACATACATTAAGGTCAGATAATGTATTCTTACATACTTCTTCGAATGTTCCTGTCTCATCCTTACGATTAAAGTAAGATTCTACACGGTGAGGAATCTCTACAAATACTTCTGTTTCCTGATGTGCTCCGTTTGTATCAAGGAAAGCTCTTGAGATATTAACGATCTCTTTTCCTCTCCATTTAAGGATCAGTCTTGGATCTTCTGTTACAACTGCAACTTCAACTGCCTCTAAGTTTTCTTCTGCTGAGTATGCAAGGAACTGTTCTACGTCTTTTGGATCTACAACAACTGCCATACGTTCCTGAGATTCAGAAATCGCAAGCTCTGTTCCATCAAGTCCGGCATATTTCTTAGGTACTTTATCAAGATCTACGATCAGACCATCTGCAAGTTCTCCGATCGCTACGGAAACTCCACCTGCACCAAAGTCATTACATTTCTTGATCAGACGGCTGACTTCTTCTCTTCTGAATAATCTCTGGATCTTACGTTCTGTTGGTGGATTACCTTTCTGAACTTCAGCTCCACATGTTTCGATAGATTCTTCAGTATGAACTTTAGATGATCCTGTTGCTCCTCCACAACCATCACGTCCTGTTCTACCACCTAATAAGATAATGATATCTCCTGGATCAGAATTCTCTCTGATAACGTTCTTTCTAGGTGCTGCACCCATAACGGCACCGATTTCCATACGTTTTGCAACATAATCTGGATGATATACTTCATTGACATATCCTGTTGCAAGACCGATCTGGTTTCCGTAAGAGCTGTATCCATTTGCAGCTTCATTTACGATCTTGTACTGTGGTAATTTACCTTTTAGTGTATCTTTTAATGGAACAGTTGGATCAGCAGCTCCTGTTACACGCATTGCCTGATATACATAAGAACGTCCTGATAATGGATCACGGATCGCTCCACCAAGACATGTTGCAGCTCCACCAAATGGTTCGATCTCTGTTGGATGGTTATGTGTTTCATTCTTGAAACTGATCAGCCATTCTTCTTCTTTGCCATCAATCTCTACTGGCACTACGATACTGCAGGCATTGATCTCATCGCTTTCTTCCATGTTATCAAGAACTCCGTCTTTCTTAAGACGTTTCATAGCCATTAATGCCATATCCATCAGACAAACATATTTATCATCGCGATCTTTGTACATCTCTTCAAAGTCATCCATGTAAGAATAATATGCTTCTTCTAATGGTGCACGGTAAAATCCATCCTGGAATCCAATATTTGTAAGTTCCGTAGAGAATGTTGTATGACGACAATGATCAGACCAGTAAGTATCCAGTACACGGATCTCTGTCATAGAAGGATCTCTATTCTCTTCTCCCTTATAATAATTCTGGATATGAAGGAAATCTTTGAATGTCATTGCCAGATTTAAAGAATCATATAATTCTTTAAATTTATCCTCTTCCATATCTTTAAATCCATCAAGAATCTTAACATCTGCAGGTTCTTCAAAATCCATTACTAATGTCTCTGGTTTCTCTGCAGATGCCTCTCTTGAGTCAACTGGGTTGATGCAATACTCTTTGACTGCTTCTAACTGTTCGTCAGTTAAGTCACCTTTCACAACATAAGTTGTTGCACTTTTGATCAGGGCATCTTCATCTTCGTCTAACAGTTTCACACATTGCTGTGCGGAATCTGCTCTCTGATCAAACTGTCCTGGCAGAAATTCAACGCTGAAAGATACTTCTCCATCGGCAAGTGGTAATGTCTCTTCATACACGTCGTCAACTGGTGGTTCACTAAATACTGTAACCAGTGCTTTTTCATAACTTACATCGGACAGATTTTCGATGTCATAGCGGACAAGGACACGAACGGATTCGACATCCAGTCCAAGATACTGCTTCAATGCTGCATGCAGTTCTTTTGCTTTTACTGCGTAGTCTTTTTTCTTTTCAACATAGACTCTTCTAACTTCTCCCATGATTTCCTCCCATTTATTCATGTAGTTTCTTAATCACCTGAAATGCAGATGCATTTTCCAAAATCGTTGGCTGATTCTCGGCAAAGAATATAATTCCGTCTGCCGTTGAACGAATCTCTGATAAGATTTCTCCATTGTATGGATTCAAAACTTCTCCTAGCAGCTGACCTCTGTTGACTTCCTCATTGATCGCTGCAAAACGTCTTAAAAATCCTGGAGCACTTGCTTTAACTGATACAAGATCCTCTTCTTCTATCATACTCGCAATATACCCGTTATGGCAATTATATTTTAAAATACCCATTCGAGTCAAGAATCGAAGTACAGCAGATACTGCCTGTTTGGCCAGATTCACATCGATATTGTCCGTTTCTCCGGAATATAACGAAAATGCATCCGTTCCATTAATCTGCCAGTTATAAGTTAAAGTCGTTTTATCAAAATTTCTTGGTTTGCTTGTTAATACATATGGCAGACCAAATAAACTTGCCAGACTTGTACTTTCTTTTCCTGTTGCTGGCATTCTTACATGCGGTACAAAATCACCACATCGAAAAAATGATGCAAAATGAATTCCATAGCGGAATCCTTTGACCTTCTCAAATAAATGTGCTGCAAGTCTGCTTGTCGGTTCCCCATCAAAATTACCAGGAAACTGTCGGTTAATATCACTGTTATCAGATACCCAGTACTTCATTCCAACATTCATTGAAAAGTTATTGACACATGGAATGACAAGAATCTGATTATCTCCAACGATCGCACCGCTGTTTTCCAATTCTTTTAGGCGTTTGACAAGCTGTGAACATATATATAATTGTTGGTATTCATTTCCACGCATAGCACCTACAATACATGCTGCTTGTTCTGATTCCTCGCTTTGCTTTCCAAAACGATATCCTTCTATCGTAAATTCTCCTCTTAAATAATTGCCTGAGGAATATATAACTTCTTTCTTCATAAATTCCCGCCTCCGATCACTCTGGCAACCAGAGAGCCTTCTGCTACACTTGGATGTTCTCTTAATGTCATTAATATTCCATCTACTGGAGCGATCACTTCTTCTTCTGTCGCTCCCATTAATGGATTCTGTATAATTCCTATGATCTCACCTTTTTTTACTCGATCCTTTAATCGTTTGTATGAAACAAACAATCCACTGAATTCACAGTTTAAATAACAGATCTTATCTTCATTGATAAATGGTACATCAGTCTTACCATTTGTCTTGCCTTTCCAAATACCAAGTTCTGCCATCACAGAAAAAATTCCATCAATGATCTGACGGCAATATTCGTAACGGATACGGAATGCTGATCCTGATTCTGTTACCATTGTCGGAATTCCCATTTGATTTAATGCATATGCAAGACTTCCTTCATTGACTGTCTGTGAAGGATGGATCCATACCAGATCTGTATTCATATACTTTGCTAAATGAAGCAGCATCTCATCATAGTCATCATTCAAACGTACTTGAGGAACTTCCTGCAAAAAGATATTACTGGAATGAATGTCTATACAGCAAGATGCCCCTTTGATATCTTCAAGCAGTTTTGCTGCTGTATAATCTTCCAGTCCTCCATTGATATCTCCCGGAAATGCACTGCTATAATCGATATCAGAAATAGGTACTGCTCTTGTTCTGGCATCCAGTCCTAATGGATTGACCGCTGGATAAACATCTACGATTCCCGTAAGATTGTGAAATTCTGCTTTGATCCTTCGTATGATCTCCCCACAGATATACTGACCTCCAAGCTCATCCCCATAAATTCCTGATACCAGACAGATTCTCTTTTCTTCCCCCGTCACATGATCTGGCATCAAACGATTTCTCTTGATCCTTAACATCTCTCCGATCGGAAGTTTTACAGATACTACTGTGTCTATCATCTTAAAGCCTCTTTTCTATTGTTTTATCTGTGTCGTAATATTCTTTATTTTGTAAAAAGCATTTTTAATATGATCGGTGATAACAAGGTCGTCACAAGTACCATGATAACAACTGGTGCAAAGAAAACTTCTGAAAGCAATCCTACAGAAATTCCTTTCTGTGCAACGATCAGTGCAACTTCACCACGACATACCATTCCTGCCCCAATCTGTACAGATTCACGCTTTCCATATTTACAAAGCAAGGCCCCAAGACCACATCCTGCAATCTTTGAGATCACTGCGATCACACATAAAATAATCGTAAATACGATCAATGTCTGTGTCATTCCATGAATATCAACATTCAATCCAATACTCGCAAAAAATATTGGTGTGATCATCATATAAGATAAAACTTCAATCTTATTGTAAATATAAAATCTCTCTGGAAGTCTGCAAAGAATGATTCCAGCAAGATATGCTCCTGTAATATCTGCGATTCCAAATAACTCTGCAAAAAATGCAAGAGCCAGACAAAACGCTAATGCAAAAACAGGAACTCTTCTTCTATGTCGTTCAATCTCAGGGTTCTTATAAGTAGACAACCATTGGAAAAACTTCTTGATTCCGATTCCTCCAATAATTGAAATTGCAAAAAATGCTGCCATCTTTACCAAAACCATCAGGATTTCCTGAATATGAAATCCTGATGCTCCTCCAAGACTTGTCATTATTGATAATAAGACGATTCCGAGAATATCATCAATAATCGCTGCTCCAAGGATTGCTGTCCCGACTCTTCCTTTCAAATGTCCCATATCCTGCAGTGCTTCTACCGTAATACTTACAGAAGTTGCTGTTAAGATCACTCCGATAAAAATTGACTCTAACATATTTCTTCCATATGCTAACGATAATGCTGCACCCATTACAAGCGGAACTAATACCCCACATAACGCAATAACAAAAGCAGGTATTCCACTTTTCTTCAATTCATCTATGTCGGTTTCAAGTCCAGCCTGAAACATCAGTACTACAACTCCTACTTCAGCCAAATTTAAAATCGAATCTGAAGGATCCACTATATTAAGGACGACTGGCCCTAAAATGATTCCCGCGATCAACGCTCCAACAACTGGCGGCATGTTAAACTTCTTTGATACCAGGCTGAATGCCTTGGTCATTGCCAGAATAATCGCAATATCCAGCAAAAATTTGTATTCTTCCATTGTGTTACCTCCATTATTTCGTATCGTATCACACCTGTTTTTTCTTGTCAATTCTTAGACAAAGTGATCTTTTTTTATCCTTTCCTTGCTTTTTTCTTCTTCCTTTAGTATAGTGAAACAAAAGACTAAGAAAAGAGGTAGCAAAATGAGCGAATTTAACGAACAAGATAATATTATCGAAGAAGAAACTCCTGTACTCCATTTAGAATTAGAAGATGGAACTGAACAAGACTGTGCTGTCATTGCTTTATTCTCTGTAGAAGAATTAAATGATCAAGAATATATCGCACTAGTTTCCGTTGAAGATTTAGAAAGCGAAGATGAAGAAAGTGCTTTACTTTTATATCGTTATAACGAAGATTCTGAAGATCCTGATACTTTCAGTCTTGATAACATTGAAACTGATGAAGAATACGAAACAGTTACTGCTGTTTTAGATGAAATTCTTGAAGATGAAGAATAATTAACTAATAACTATCTATTTCTTTTAGCAAAACTTCGGATACTTATTAAATTTAAAAAGTCCTGCACATTAAATGCGGGGCTTTTTCTCATATTGAAGTTTTGTTCTGATCACTTTATCAAGTTCGTAATACTGTTCTTCGAATGTCTTTCCAGTTAACACACAGTCCATTGCCATTCCCATAGACTCAAGCATCGTCTCTGTGATCTGGTCTTTATACTGAACCAGAATATTAAGGCGTTCATTAAGATCTGATGCATCAAGGAACTTAAGCAATGGTTCAATATTATTTTCTTGTGCTTCTTCCTCTTCCTGTGTAATTTTCTGAACATTTTCTGATGTTTCCTCATATGCTGGTTCGGCATCTGCTTTTTGTTCAGCTGCTATTTTTACACCTACATGATCTCCTGCATTTTCACAAAGTTCAACTTTTCTAAAACGATATTTTTGTTCTGCCTTTGGATATTTTTTATGATCCACTTCACTTAAAAACATTTCTAGTGGTCTTGCATAGGTTTTATATGTCCCATACAACGCTTGATAGATCACCAACTCTTCTTCTGTCTCCGTGTGTGATGCAACTGTAATGATCTGATAAAGTTTTCCTTTAAAGTGCATATAAAACTCACCAGCTCTTGGTATTGGTCTATTTTCCATCTTCTGCACTCCTTTCTTCCTGCCGTTTTTCAAGTTCCACAAGGAATCTTGATGGCCTGCTGTCTTTATTATATAGCTTTTTTACTGATAAAATATGTAAATATTTCTTTGCCCTTGTCACACCAACATAAAAAAGCCTGCGTTCTTCTTCAACATCTTCCTCTTTCATTGATTTCTTATGTGGAATCACATCTTCATTGACATCTGGAAGAAATACTCGTTCAAATTCCAGTCCTTTTGTGCTGTGCATAGTGCTTACAATCACACCTTCTTTCGACTCTTCGTTTTCTTTTGACTGACGGTTCAATTCCTCTGTATATTCTCTGATATGATCAAACCACTCTTCGTATGTATCATATCCTTTAGCACTTTCCTGAAGTTCTTCGAGTACATGTGTGAATTCTTCTTCCTGAATCTTTCGAAATCTTGCATATTCCGAAATGTATGCATTATAACCAACAGACTTTCTGATATAATTAATTGCCATTAATGGAGTCATATTCTTCATGATACGAAGATCTTCCTTAAAATCTTCAACATATTCATACAGCCATGGCTTATCCTTAACTTTCTCAAGCAGATCATCAAAAGAAACTTCTGAATCCGTCAGATACTCACGGCTGATATAACGTTTTGGTCGATTCATCACTCTTAAAAATGTACTTCTTCTCATGTCTCCTCTGGCAAGTTTCATGTAGTCAATAATATTCTTGGAAATCCAATGATCAAAAAGATTCGGCACTGCATCCTGCATATAAAACGGAATATTATATGCCATCAAAGCCCCGATCAACTGTCTCGGTCCCTGATTGGTGCGATAAAGAATCGCAATCTGGGATAATGGTGTTTTCTTTGCCATCTCTTCCCTAATTGTGTATACAATATGCTTATTTTCCTCATAATGATCTTTAAATGTTCGAATCTCAACCTTGGCTTCACTGTATGGCTGTGCTTCCATTTTCTTTTCAAAACGCTTTGTATTATAAGAAATAATATCTTCTGCCGTCTGTACGATCTGCTTTCCACAACGATAATTGCGATTTAATATTACTTGTTGCGTATTCTTAAAATCCTTCGGAAAGTTCAACATAAGTTCTGGTCTTGCACCACGAAACTTATAAATTGACTGATCATCATCACCTACAATAAACAGATTCTCATTTTCTCCGGACAGCATCTTCACAATCTCATACTGAATCTTATTAATATCCTGAAACTCATCAATCAAAATATATGGAAACTTCTGCTGCCACGCCTTCCTGATATCTTCCCGTTCTTTTAATAATTCGTATGTATACACCAAAATATCATCAAAATCAATCCATCGATTCTGATGAAGTTTCTCCTCATATGCATGGAAAATCTCTTTAAACACTTCATCTCCACAACATCCACTATGATAATAATCAAGCGGTATCATCTGTCCTTTTACCAGACTGATCTCCTGAATGACCGAACGCATAAAATCTGCCTCATCTTCTATGTCTAGTTCATGGTCTGTAATGATCTCACGGATAAAATCATATTTCTTATGTTCAGGCAGAATATTATCCGCACTATAATGATAAGCATATTTTAAAATCGTAAAAAATACAGAATGAAATGTTCCAAAAGAAACCGGCAGGGTTTCCCCTGCCAGCCGCCAAAATCGCTCCTTCATCTCATTCGCAGCAGCTCTGGTAAATGTAATGACCAAAATCCGCTGCGGCAGAATCTGATAATGCGATATCAAATATTGAATTCTCTTTGTGATCACAAGGGTCTTTCCTGATCCTGGTCCTGCAAGTACCATCATTGGTCCATCCTTATGCATCACAGCTTCTTTCTGTGCCTCACTTAAATGATTACGCAAGTGCTGCCTCCAGTTTTGCGATTGCATCATTGATTCTCTTTAAAGATTCCTCTTTGCCAAGAAGTTCCATTAATTCTGTCGCTCCACCCGGTGTCATCTGCTTTCCGGATACTGCTGTACGAACTGGCCACATTACATAACCATTCTTATACTCATGTCCTTTTGCAAAGGATACTAACATCTCATATAACGCATCATTTGTAAAGTCTTCCTGTGCTTCGATCACTGGATAGATTTCTTTTAATACTGTTAATGAAGTCTCTGGTGTTGTCTTCATCTTCTTATGTTTATACATTTCTACATCATATTCTGGAACTGCTTCAAAGAAATCAATATGTCCCGGAATCTCTGTAAATAATTCAATTCTTGTCTTAACCATTGAAAGAATCTTATCAAAATTCATCTCTCTGTGGATCGTCTCTGTTACATATGGCATAGCCAGTTCTTTGAAACGATCAAAATCCATATCTTTGATATATTCACCATTCATCCATTTGATCTTATTCATGTCAAAGACTGCTGGTGTCTTAGACATATGTTTGTAATCAAAGATCTCTTCTAATTCTTTTAATGAGAAGATTTCCTGTTCTCCTCCTGGACTCCATCCAAGTAATGCAACGAAGTTTACGATCGTCTCTGGTAGGAATCCCTGTTCGATCAGATCTTCGAAGGAAGAATGTCCTTTTCTCTTACTTAATTTGTGATGTTCTTCGTCTGTGATCAGTGGACAGTGAATGTATACTGGTTTCTCCCATCCAAATGCATCGTATAAACGATTGTATTTTGGTGTAGAAGATAAGTATTCGTTACCACGAACAACATGTGTGATTCCCATTAAATGGTCATCAACAACGTTTGCAAAGTTGTATGTTGGATATCCATCGGATTTGATCAGAATCATATCATCTAATTCGATATTATCTACTGTGATCTCTCCGTAAATCTCATCTACGAAAGATGTTGTTCCTTCTGTTGGGTTATTCTGACGGATTACATATGGTACTCCTGCATCTAATTTTGCCTGAACTTCTTCTTTGGATAAGTTTAAGCAGTGCTTGTCATAATGACTGATCACAACATCTCCTGATTTTACTTTCAGTGTGTCTAATCTTTCCTGATCGCAGAAACAATAATATGCTTCTCCTTTATCGATCAACTCTTTCGCATATTTTAAATACAGTCCCTGAGCCTGTCTTTCACTCTGAACATATGGTCCAACGTCTCCACCAACATCTGGCCCTTCATCGTGATTCATCCCAGCTTTCTTAAGAGTATTGTAGATGATCTGTTCTGCTCCTTCTACCTGTCTTTCCTGGTCTGTATCTTCAATTCTTAAAATAAAATCTCCGCCTGCATGACGTGCGATCAGATATGCATAAAGGGCTGTTCTTAAGTTACCTACATGCATACGCCCTGTAGGGCTTGGTGCAAATCTTGTTCTTACTTTGCTCATGATTTCCTCCCATTGGTTTTTAATTCTATCTTTCTATTCTACAAAACTTATCTTTCTTTGTAAAGAAGCAGTCTTGCTGATTTTTGTTAATTTATGCTGATTTTTTGAAATAGTCTATCCTAAATCTCATTTAAGATCCTGCTTGCTTCTTCAAATGGTTCTAAAGTTCTCTTTAGAATTCCCTGTGTTGCTGCAATAAAGATTCCATAATTGACGATTGGAACCCCTGCATCTTTGACTCTTGCGATACGGTTCTTCATCTCTCTTCTATTTAATGTGCATCCTCCACAGTGAATAACCAGATCATAAGTATCAAGATCATCTGGAAATGAATTTCCACTGCTTGTATGAATATCAAACGTCTTGCCTGTATACTGTTTCAGCCATCTTGGGATTTTCACCGTTCCGATATCATCACACTGCCTGTGATGAGTACATCCTTCTGCGATCAGAATCTTTGCTCCGTCTTCTAGATGTTCTAAAGCTTTGACTCCTCTGACTTCCTCTTCCAGATCTCCTTTGTATCTTGCAAACAGGATTGAAAATGAAGTTAGTTTAATATCTTCTGGAACGATCTTTGAAACCTTTCCAAATGCCTGGGAATCTGTGATCACTAAGGCTGGTTTCTTGCCGATTTCTTCTAATGTCTTTTCTAATTCTGTCTCTTTCACAACGATCGATGCTGCACCCGCTTCCAAAAGATCACGGATCGTCTGCTGCTGTGGCAGGATCAGTCTGCCTTTTGGTGCTGCACTGTCAATCGGTACGACTAAGATCACAAAATCATTTGGACAAACTAAATCTCCTACGATCTTTAATGTATCATCATCGGTTGGAATCATTTTCCCAATCTCTTCTTTCAACTCCCAGATACCTTTTTTATCCTTGGCACTGACGAAACATGCTTTATCTTCTTTCCATTCTTTTGCATCAGTAAGATCCATCTTATTGTAGACTTTCAGATAAGGAATCTTCTTTTCTTCAATCAGACATATCATATCTTCTTCAAACTCTGTCATGCCTGCGGTCGCATCCATGATCACGAGTGCTATATCAGCTTTTGCCAATACTTCTTTTGCTTTCTTGACACGCTTTGCTCCTAATTCTCCTTCGTCATCAAGCCCCGGTGTATCGATCATAACAACCGGTCCTAATGGAAGAAGCTCCATTGCCTTGTATACAGGATCTGTTGTTGTTCCTTTGACATCGGATACGATCGCCAGCTCCTGATTAGTCATTGCATTGATGACACTGGACTTTCCTGCGTTTCGTTTTCCGAATAATGCGATGTGAATCCTGTCTCCTCTTGGTGTTGCATTTAAACTCATAAGATTCCTCCTGTCTGTCTTTATGGATCGTTAACTTTTTTATCTTTGTGCCTTACGATAACCTGCTGCCTGTGCTTCCTTTTCACTCTTAAATGTCACTAAATATTTTGATGTTCCCATACGGTCATAGTCTCTTTGTCCCGGACAATGATAAACTTTTGATCTGCTGTTTCCTCGAATTTCCTGTGAAGTACTTGTTTTCGTATTTGTTTTCGCTGCTGTTGTATTTTTGTTGCTTCTGTAACTTTTGCTGTTTGAATTGTTACTGCTGTCTGAACTGTTGCTGTTATTGGAAGAATTCTGATCTGTATGATATTTCTGGCTTGCTTTGGAATTCTCTGTTGTCACCTCTACGCTGCTGTCTGCTTCACTGTCTCCTGTTTCATAATCAATCTTCACTCCATCCTGTACGTTATATACAAAGACATTAAACTTGATATCTTCTCCCTTATCTTCCACAGACATCGCTTCCATCTGTACCCCTTTGGCTACCAGATCATCTCCGTCAAAGACTGGTGTGACTCTGTATAATACATGGTTTCCTGTCTCACGGACATAGTCACCGACCATCTCTTCATATGGTAACATTCCATCCACGTTAAAAGATCTTGTTCCTGTGATCAGGTTCTTGTTATTGGCATTCTCACCGGTCAGCTGGTAAGCGATCAAATGACAACGGTTATATAGATATTTCCCATCAACGTTATTGTATTTTGCTGTATGCCATCCGGTTGGTTTTACCATACCGATTGTTCCGCGTTTTCCTTTTGGCATGATATCTTTTCCAACACACGCTTCCGCCACCTGACATCTTCCTTCAGAGTCAAGTCTGCTGTAAGACTCGTAGGATTTTGTTGTCAGATCTTTGGATGTAAAATCTGGATTATTATTGTCAACAGCAACCGTCATATTCCCTGAAAAATCCGGAATATTGTCAGATGATACAGATTTGGTGGAAGAATTTGTACTTCCTTTGCTGCTTTGTTCGTTCTGTGTGCTTTCGTCATTACTGCTATTGCCTGTACTCTGGCATCCTGCCAGTGATACCGCCATCATTCCTGCGATCAGCAGAGCATATAATTTCTTTGTTACTCTCATCATCAACTGTTTCTCCTCTTGTTATATTCTTTTCTGATCTAGCTTATTGTTTTGGAAGATAGATCTGTTTTGTAATCTCGTGAGTGGAACCTTCGATCTGTTCTTCTTCTGCAAGTTTCCATTCCTCAAGATTCACATCCAGTACCTGATCGGACGGATAGACTTTATTCCAACGGAAGATCACGATCTCTTCAATCTGATCTATCACTGGTTTTAATGGAAGATTCTCTACAATACAAGTCTCCCCTTTTCCTGCCTTGTGTAAGCAATCTTCACAAACAATCGGATCGTTGATCTCTTCATACAACTTCTCTGTATATGCATTCATATAGACCTTCTCCCCTTTGGTCATCTCCGCAATATACTCTCGCAAGCCTCGATCCTGACTCTGCCTTCGATCATTAAACATCATACCGTTGTTGTTGTCTAAGCATAGAATTATTATCATTCTTTCCATTCTCCAATCGTACTTATGTTCTATTTATGTATTATATCTTGTGCGAGAGGATATTGCAATAAAAGAAGCTCTGAATTTCTCCAAAGCCTCTTCTTACTTTTCATTCTTTTTTGTATTCTAATTGTATTTATGATACTGCTTTCATCACTTTTTCTCTCATAAGCTGTGTCATTTTCTCTGGTTTTAAGATCTCTTTTAATTCTTCTTCATTTAACAGACCTTCTTCTAATACCAGCTCTTTTACAGAAATTCCTGTTTTTAGTGATTTCTTTGCAATCTCAGCAGACTTTGCATATCCGATATATGGACATAACGCTGTTGAGATTCCAACACTTTTTTCAATATATTTTTCGCACTGTCCGGCTTCGGCTGCCATCGTGATCGTATAGTCATGTCCAATGATCAGGTATACAACCTGTGATACAACTTCTGGAATCACTGGGTTGATCTTTCCTGGCATGATGGATGAACCATTCTGTCTTGCTGGAAGATTGATTTCTGATAAACCAGTTCTTGGGCCAAATGACATTAATCTCAGGTCATTGGATATCTTGGAAATATCAACGCCACATGTTTTTAACACCCCGGATACACTGACAAATCCATCTAAGTTCTGTGTGGCATCGATCAGATCTTCTGCCTGTTTTAATGAAATTCCTGCAACTTTGCTTAATTCATAAGAAATGTTTGCAAGATAGTAATGGGCTACATTGATCGCTGTTCCAATGGCTGTTGCTCCGATGTTTAAGACTTTCATCTCATCCATAACATTTTTTAGTCTCTTAATATCCCTTTTTAAAACATGTGCAAATGCTCCAAAACTTTGTCCTAGTCTCATTGGAACGGCATCCTGAAGCTGTGTTCTTCCCATGATGTACAATGCTGTAATCTCCTTTGGTTCCACCAAGGATTTCTATCGCACGATTGGCAATCACTTCGTTTGCATTCATATTGGCAGAAGTTCCAGCGCCTCCTTGGATTGCATCCACGATAAACTGATCTCTTAAATTTCCATCCAGAATCTCATCACATGCCTGAATGATCGTCTAAGCGATTTGCTGGTCAAGTTTTCCAGACTTTTCATTCGTGATCGCTGCTGCTTTTTTGACCATTACGATGCTGTCGTCTTGTTTCAAGATTTTATGTGTTGAAGCTTAACACAGTATGCAATGTTCGTAAACCTTAATCCTGTCTTTCCAAATTTAAAGTTCAAATTTTGTGTTTCAGCTTTTCTTTTTTTAATGAAAGTCTTGATTTACTTTAAATAATTAAGCGGTTGGAAGCGGAAGGAATTCTGACTGGATTTCATGCTTCTGTTGACCCGATCCAACTTGGTTATCATATTAAAGCATATATCAGTCTTGAGATCAGCCCTGCACAAAAACCCGAAGTTTATCCTTTTCTTCGAGCTCATCCAAATGTACTGGAATGTGATTGTGTAACTGGAAATTATTCTGTGCTGCTGAAGGTTGCTTTTCCTAGTACGATGGAACTGGATGAATTTATTGGGAAATTGCAGCACTTTGGGAAGACTAGTACGATGATCGTGTTTTCTACGATTGTTCAGAATCGCGGGGTGGTTCCTGAATAGTTGATTTGTTTTTAATTTCTGTTATCTAAAATAACAGGGTAAAATTTTGCATATGGAACATTTTCTTTTATAATTTGTGCAATTTTTTTATTTATTATGATTTCCCTATACTCATCGTAAAATTCATATGTCTTATTTATATCCTTTAAATTTTTTATTATTCTTTTCGGTATGAAATAGAAAATGTTTTCATTTTCTGTCATATTTATTCTTTCACATTTTTCACATTGATTTTCAAATTTATAATTT